>CAMOGR010000221.1 GCA_946614205.1 uncultured Bacteroidales bacterium
TTCAGGCAGTTCCTTGGCAACGACCTCAACATGCTGCCGACCTGGTGGGCCTACAGCATAGCCCTGGGCGTATTCATGGTCATTCTCCCCTTCTCGCGCTACATGCACATTCCAGCGGAGATGATGCTCATCCCAATGCGTAACGCCGGGCTCCGCATCAGGCATCCACGCCGCGGTTTCGCACGCCTGGAAGTCCTGAGCTGTCCGGGATGCGGCGTATGCATCGACGCCTGCCCCATGAGCGCTCAGAAGGCGAACGTAAAAGACTGCACCGTATACCTCAACCGAATGATCAGGCGCGGAAACGAACGGCGCATCGACGAGATAAGCGACAAGTGCCTGCTGTGCGGCAAATGCGAGGCGGTCTGCCAGGTGGGGGTGGAAGGCCCGGCACTGCGAATCGCTCAGAGGGAATCCCGGAGCTACGGAATCAGTGCGAGCTATTCCGACATGGACACCTCCGGTCTGGAGAGGGCCGCGGCAGGAGCGAAAGTGCTTTACTTCGGAGGCTGCATGACGAGGCTCACCCCGGCCGTCGGCAAGGCGGTAACTTCCATCCTGGACAAGGCCGGCGTCGAATTCACATGGATGGACCGGGAAGAGGGCCTTTGCTGCGGCAGACCGCTGCTCACCGCCGGCCGCAGTGCAGAAGCCATGGAACTGGTACGGAAGAACACTGAAATCATTCTGGGAAGCGGCGCTGACACGCTGATCCTCAGCTGCCCCATCTGCTACAGGATATTCGCCGAACAATACAAGCTGCCGGGTGTGCGCGTAGTCAATTACACGCAGTACTTCAACGAGTTGATCGATACCGGGAAAATCACCCTGGAAAAGAGCGACGTATGCTACGTGTATCACGACCCCTGCGAACTCGGACGCGGCTGCGGCATCTATGACGAGCCCCGCCGCCTGGTCGGGACAGCCGCGCTCATCACCGAGGCGCCAAAGAACCGTGTGGAGAGCATCTGCTGCGGAGGTTCGCTCGGCAGTCTGACGCTGGATTTCGCCCACCGCGAGGCGATTACCCGCAAGTCCATGGAGAACCTGTACGAGAGCCGCGCCGACGCAATCGCCACCGCATGTCCCCTGTGCCTTTCGACGCTGCGGCGCTATTCTACGCGCCCCGTGCGTGACATCGCCCAGATAGTGGACTCCCAGATAATACAACAGAAAAACAGCGACCGGAAGGCCGCTGCTTGAAGGTAGGGACGGTCGGATTCGAACCGACGACCTTTTGAATGTGACTCAAACGCTCTAAACCAGCTGAGCTACGCCCCTGAAAGGACTGCAAAGATAAAACTTTTTTTTAACTTCGCAAAATACTTTTTTCCGGTACAATGACCCTGCGCCGCTTCATACTTCCAGCCGCCCTGCTCCTGCTCGCAACCGCCTGCAGGAAAGACAGCATAGAGGAAGACAGCTTCGCCCTTTTCAACGACTCCGCCCTCCCCTCGCTCACGGTTTCCGTCAGCGGCGATGAGTGGAAGAGGCTGCTTGACCTGTACGACGCCGACTCCAATACGAAGGACTACGTGCGGTGCGACGTGCGGTTCGAGTCCGGGGGACGCAAATACTCTGTCCAAAACGCCGGCATGAGGCTCCGGGGCCAGACATCCCGCCGCAGGCCCCAAGGGCACGACGGGAACTTCCACCATTTTCACGCAGGGATTCACCTGCGCAAATTCGAGCCGGGCAATCCCGAGATAGACGGTTTCCGACGCTTCAACCTCAAATATGCTAAGGAGGACCCTACATACGTCAGGGAGCACTACTGCTACGACCTCCTGTCCCGATACGGCGTCTGGACGTCGCCCCGTTCGTCGTGGTGCCGCCTCACGCTTCAGGCCGGCGGGCCGCTGCTCAATTACGGAGTGTACCTCATGGTGGAATCCATAGACAAGCAGTATCTTAAGCGCCGGCCCCAGTTCGGTTCCCCCGACGGCTTCCTGTGGAAGTGCGCACCGGGAGCCAACCTTCGCGACTGGCAGGAGGGGCGTTGCCATCTCGACGACAACAGTACGCGCACCTGGGCCTACGAACTCAAGGACGACAGCCCCGAAGCGTTCGAAACTGCAAAACGGCAGCTCAGGGACTTCATCACAAAGTTCAACTCCTACAAGGGAGACGTTTTCCGCGAGTGGGCGCGGGAGGCGATAGACGTACCGCTGCTGCTGCGCATGTATGCCGTCAACGTAGCCGTAGGCCAGTGGGACGACTACTGGAACAACATGAACAACTTCTACCTGTATTTCAACACCCGCGATCCGGAGCACTACCGCATGTACATGCTGCCGTACGACTACGACAACACGCTCGGCACATCCAATTACTGCGGCGTCCAAAGCGATTCCGGACGGCAGGACCCGTACAACTGGGGCATCAGCCAGTGTACGTTGATAAGCAAGCTGCTGACAGTAGAAGAGTTCCGCAGCATCTACACTTCCTGCCTCCGCGAGTTGGGCGCATCCGGGAACCAGTGGTTCAGTTTTGAGAAGAGCACGGAGCGCATCCGGGCTTGGCAGGCCCTCCTAAGTCCCTGGGTCGACAACGACACAGGCGAAGACACCCTCATCGCCGACTCTCCCGCCTCGTGGGGCAACCACCCCGAATACCGCCTGCTGCAGGACGGCCCCGCAAACTGGTTCCGCGTAAAATGCAGCGTTCTTGAAGGTCTGTAATCGTCTGCCACGAAAATAATAAAAATATCGCTTGCGATATAAAAATATTTTTCTACCTTTGTGTCGTGAACGACATAAATTCAGAACAAATATGAAATCAATCGCGCTTATGGCGGCCGTA
>CAMOGR010000222.1 GCA_946614205.1 uncultured Bacteroidales bacterium
CTTCTATTGCCTGAGGTGCAAATATGAGCGTGTACATTAAAGACTAGCCAATAAAGAATCCAACTCCTCTTTCCCAGATACCGAGGTGCCCTTACCTTCGGCAATACTCTTTCGAGCCTCATCAATGCGGGCAAAGAACTCCTTCTTGCTGATAAGGCTGTCATCTTCAGTTATTGGCACAATCTTGAAACTGCCTGTGCGAGACGTCAAGATTACGCTCTCCCCACCGGCGGCCAGTCCAAGATACTTGCTTTGATTTGCCCTGAAATCACGTATGCTGACAACGGTCATAATTATATCTTTTTTGCAAATATAATGAATACCATTTTGGTATCCAAATTTAATGCAAGAAAAGTGCAAAAAAGGTTAACTCAGAGTCTCCGGAAAACTCAGAGATATATTATCCGTAGACCTGGCCGGCTCACTCAGCCCTCCATTCGTAGGTCTGGAAGATTTCCTGTATCTGGGTCTTCAGCACGTCATCGGAGAAGGCGCACATCAGTGTCGTCACCATATTGTCCCCCCACAGGTCGGCGGCGAAATAGGCCCTGAACGGGAGCCCGTCATAAGTACCTCGCAATTCGGCATTTGCGGTCGGGATTTCGGCTTCGCTTTCCGGAGTTTTGACAGTGAATCCGAAGTCCTTGTCTATTGCCACATCATCCTTTTGGGAAAAGAAGTAGCTGTCCGCAAGATCGTGGATCAGCAGCACCATATGCTGGCAGATATCGAGATTGCCAGGAGTCGTGTCCCCACAGAGCTTCAGATAATCGGGTATCTGCTCGATGTACACGAAATTGATGCCGTCCTCTGTGTCTTTTAGGAAATAATATCTTGCGTCATTATCAGCTTTGGTCGTCTCAAGCGAATAGGTATCGGGGTAGGAGAAACTGAAGCCCTTGTAGGAGATTCCGCCCGGCCGGCAGGCCTGGAGCGCAAGAAGTGCCGCGCACAGAATGATTATCTTTTTCATTTTCATAAATAATTGAACACGAAACAAATATAACAAGTACAATTAGTGCGGGCAATACATAATAATATGTATATTTGGTCTCATAGTTTTCATCTACCTTTGTGAATGACAATTACGCGATTACTACTGTTCATTCTGCTCCTGTCGTCCGCCATGTCGCAGGAGGTCCCGGACAAGGACTACTACGCCGAATCCGAGGCTCTCTACTATGCCGGAAAGTTCCCGGAGGCCATTTCCGTGGCGCTCGAAGGCTGTGCCCGGCCGGGGCTCGCGCCGGAGCAGGCGGTAGAGCTACATTCCATCCTTGGAAGTTCCTACGCCCGCCTGGGTGCGTTCGATAAGGCCGCTGACTATATGGTACGCTGCTACGACTACGACAAGGCCGCCGGAGAGACCGCCGGGCTTACATCGTCGCTTATCAACCTGTCCTCTATGTATGTCTATGCCGGAGAGCCGGGGCTGGCCGTGGACTACGTTCTGGAAGCCATCGCGAACGAAGAGAAGGTGGGGCGCGCCGCAAAACTGGCGATGGCTTGCGGAAAGGCCTGCGACGTATTCCACGCCCTCGGGCAGGATAGTACTGCCCTCCCCTATGCAGACCGGGCCGTGGCCATTGCGCACAAGGAGGGCGACAGCCGCGACGAGGCCGTGCGCCGCAGCCAGAGGGCCTACGCCCTCGAGGCTCTCGGTCGCTATGGTGAAGCATTTACCGACCTGCGCTTTGCCGAAGATGTGTTTAGGGAAGCCGAAGCCTCACAGTCGCTGTCGGTGGTGTGCTTCCAGCTTGCCCAGGAATACGGGAGACAGGGGGACAAGGCGCTGGAGAGGCAGTATCTCCGTGAAGCGGCATCCCTTGCCCGTGAGTTGCAGGACCTCCCGCTGCTTCAGAAAATCTGCGCCCGTCTCGCTGAATCGCTGCACCGGAGCGACCCGGCCGAAGCATTTGCTTTTCTGCAGGAGTCCGCAAACCTGCGCGACAGCATCGCACGCAGCAAGAGCATCCACGCTCTTGAGCTGTACAACATAGAATACGAAACGGCCAGGCGGGAGGAGACCATTCTCGCGCAGGCACAAGAGCTACGCCGCCAGCGCGAACTGCGCAACGTATTGATTATAGCCGCAATACTTTTACTTGCCGCCGCCGTTGCCACGGCCGCTTTGGCCAGCCGGGCAAGGCGCGGAGAGAAGAAACTCGAGCGCAGCAACTCTCAGAAAAGCTTCCTTCTCAAAGTCATCTCGCACGACATCCATTCACCGGCAGTAGCCCGCCTTAAGGGGCTGCAGATGCTGCGCGGAGGCCTCCGTCAGCTGCCCGAATCCGAGCTCCAGAGCCTGTTGATGCAGATGGAGCAGCAGGCGGCCGCGGATGTCGAACTGACCGACAACGTGCTCCGATGGTCGCAGGCCGGGGAACTCAGAGTCGAGGCGGTGCGCTTCAATCTTTGCGATCTTGCCTCGGAAGTCGTGACACAGTACAGACAACCGGCTTCGCTTAAAGATATCCGCCTGGTCCTCGAGGCCCCTCAGACCGTTCTGGTACGCACTGACCGCAGCAGCCTGATGCTCGCACTGCGCAACTTGCTGTCCAACGCCGTCAAGTTTTCCCGCCCGGGCGGAGAGGTACGCATCCGCGTTTCGGAATACTCCATCAGCGTCAGCGATGACGGAATCGGCATACCCGAGGCGCAGCAAGACGCCATTTTCAGGACCAAGGGCTCTTACCGGCGCGCCGGCACAGCAGGGGAACTCAGCAACGGGCTGGGACTCGCCGTCAGCCGCCAGCTCATCGAAGCGCTTGGCGGGAGCCTCACGGTGCTGAGCCGCGAAGGCGAGGGCAGCACATTCACCATCAAATTACCCCTCGACAATGCCTGACCCTATCCGCATACTGATTTGTGACGACCATCCCCTTATGCTCTTCGGCATACGCTCGATGCTCGAAAACCGACCTGGACTTGTGGTGTGCGGTACTGCCCGCAATGGCGAGGAAGCCTTCGAGCAGGCGTCCCTCTTGCGGCCTGACGTGCTGCTGTTCGACATCGTTATGCCCGGTATGGACGGGATAGAGCTTGCGCGGAGGATGCGTGCAGAACTGCCGGACGTGGCCCTTCTGGCGCTCTCCGGTGACGCTTCGGCCGCGACGCTGGAGCCATTACTCCGCATCGGCATAGACGGATTTCTCCCGAAGACTGCCGGCGACAGAACCATCGAGGACGCCATACGCAGCGTGGCATCAGGCTACGAGTATTTCGGTGCCGACATTGCCCGCCTAATCGAACGCATCAGTCTGGCGGAACGCGCCGCCGACAGCCTGTTCACGCCCCGTGAGCTGGATGTAATCCGTCTCAGCTGCAAGGGCCTGCAGTACAAGGAAATCGCTGACGAGCTCGGCATCAAGTACCTTACTGTGGTCACGATAAAAAATAATATATTCCGCAAACTCGGCATCAACAACACCGTCGAACTGGTGTTGTATGCCATAAAAAAAGAATCTTATAACTCTGTAGCTTATGAAGAGGACAGTCCTGCTACCATTTCTTCACATCACGCAAAAATAATTCCATAGGAGTTTGCAAAATCAAAATCGCCCTGCAAGATTTTGCATGCCTGTGTATTTATAAAGCATGAAAAAGCTGTTTGTCTCCATCATCCTGAACATCCTTGCATTGTATCCTGCCGCAGCGCAGGATGCGCTGCCCGGGATTCCGCAGGAAACCCCGCTTGAACTGCCCCAGGAAGCCCCTAAGAGTTTCCCGAAGAACGAAATAGGAGTCTCGCTTTGCCTCGGCACCGGCCTGCAGGGAGCGGGAATCATCGGCAGCCGGCTGCTTTCCCTCATCGGGACGGTCATAACCAACGATCTGGTGCTCATCATCCCCACCTACATTCCGGGCCTGACAATATCCTACGACCACTGGCTGAACGAGAAATTCGCCGTCGGAGTGAACGTCGGCGTCGATGCAGTTTCCGGCCTCCCCTACATGTTCGTCGGAAACGTCTGCGTGGCAGCCGACTTCAAATACAACTGGCTCGACACCGGCAGCCTGCGGATGTATTCCAGGGCCTGCGGCGGATTCATGATAAGCATCTTCGCAAATCAGGACGAAAACGGCAAGCTCACTTCAAGGATTGCCCGGGAAGACATGCTCCTGACGGGGAGCGAGCAGGCCACCGCCGCCAACCGCATCGTGAATGCGGTTTTCCCGCCTTTCGCCCTACAGGTCAACCCGTTGTGCGTTGACGTCCGCACTGCACTCAATGGAGTTAACTTCTTCGCCGAGCTTGGCTACGGCACACAGGGAACCCTGCAACTGGGCTTCAAGAAAATGTTCTGACGATGAAACAGCTGATTATACTATTTATCCCCCTGCTCTGCCTCCAGTCATGCAGGCCGTATGACAAATACACAGGCGAGCCCATGTTCAGTTTCGAATACAGCGTGAACGGCACCTGGCACTCGGGAGAAGATTGGAACAAGCAGTACGGCGGCCTCGTAAAACCGGTCGGCAAGCATGCCCAGCCCGGGCTTTTCCTGTGGAAGCGAGACGCCAACGACTCCTTCGCCGTACTCAGCCTCGATACCGAGGACCTCCGGCTGTGGCTGCAGAGCGACCGGCGCTTCTTCATCGACGGCGTCTGGTACAGCTTCTCCGAGGCTACACAGAATCAAGAGGAGGAACGCTTTTCGGTCTTCAAGCCTGCTGGCGCCAGGGTCACAGGCGGCCGCTATATGCTCACGCGCAAGGTAACCGACCCTTGCAGCACGTACGAAGTGCATTTCGAGCTGACTTGCAGCGACGACCAGCAGGAATACGAAATAACCGGCGGACGCATCCAGATAGGCCGCAGGTTCCAGGGCTACGGGAACCTCATCCAGGCGGGGGGCGCCATGTCACAAAACAATCCGATGCAATGATAAGAAGATTACTGTTTATAGTGCTTGCGCTCGCCACTCTCGCAGGCACAAGTTCCTGCCTGATGGTCATCAAGGACAGCGCCCCCCGTTGGAAATACTCACTCAAATACAACGGCACCAATGACAGTTTTACCTGCACCGAGGACACCCAGCCCTTTGTCCAAGAATACTCAGTTCCCGAATTCTTCGTGATGGACGACGACGTAATAGTCTTCCGCTTCTACGACAAGGCCAGCGGCCTCAAGCTGCAGGCGGGAAACACCGGCCCGTTCATCAACGGCAAGACCTACAGCTTCAAGGAGGGCGACCCCTTCCTGGACGTTTCGTTCCAATGGCTGTACAAAGGCAAGGAATACACCTGCCGCTCCGGCTCAATGAAGTTCAGCCGCAACATCCTTCCTAACATCGACTACAAGATCGATTTCTCCTTCGAGCTCGAAACCCCCGCCGGCACCCGTCTCA
>CAMOGR010000223.1 GCA_946614205.1 uncultured Bacteroidales bacterium
TCCTCAAGCCACGTCCGGAGCTGCTTGGCGTTGTACTTATTGCCCTCGTGGCTGTATTTCCCGTCTTCCTGCCTCTGAGAAACCAGCAGGTGGGTGCTGATGAAGTAGAACTCTTTCCCGGAGGACTTATGGCGGAAGCGGCCCCATACGGCAGGGCGCATAGTGCCTTTGGGAGCGTCCGGCGCCGTCTCGGGCTTGTCGAAGACTCCGCCGAGCCAGAAAATTCCATTTTCGAGACAGTCGAATACGGAAGGTTTGTAGGCGATGGCGTCGTCGTAGGAAATATGCCCGTGGCGTGTGTTGGGATACAGTATCCACTCGTATTCCAGCCCCTTGGAGGCCACGTCGGCACGGATGTTCCGAGGTCCGTTCCAGATGCTGTCGCATATTTCCTGCAGACCCAGGATGTCGCAGTCCATGTGTACCAGCATGTCACCGACGGCCGTGTAACTGTTGCACCACAGCCTCTGAGGGGACACATCACTGCTGCCGTTCACCGCCTTCAGACGCGAGTCGCTGGTAAACACGTTGTAAGTTCCTGCCTTGAACCGGGGCTGGGGCTGTCCGCAGAGCAGCACCGGAAGCATCAGGAATGACAGATATATAACGAGTATTCTTTTCATTCCGCTTTCTGATATGCTCCGGGCCACCAGGAAGAGTTGCCGCGGGAATTACCGGAACCGTCCACCGCAAATATCTCTTTGTCCTTCAGCCATTGTAGGAATGCCTGACCTCCCTGGGGATAGGCGCCGATGGCTGACTCGACATCGGAGGCGCTCGCAGGAGTGAAGGAAGGAAGCACCGCTGCAGGGCCTTCCCAAAGCATCACGCCGTCTGCGGAAAGCGCTGCAGGACCGGAAAATACAATACTGTAATCCACTCCGGCAAGGTCGGAGGCGACGCCTTCTCCCTCCCATGTGATGTTGGGGGCTTTGGTGAAGACGTTGAATCCTCCGGAAGCCACGGTCCGCTTGAGATCGGGATTGTTGTTGGTGAATGCGGAACTGAATGAATTGCCCTCCTGGCAGACTACCAGGTTGCCGACCGCCATGTTTTTGTCGGTCCCGCTCACGCCGAAGGAAACGCATCCGTTGGCCTCTCCCACCTTTTCGGCAGAATAGGTACAGCCGGCAATGAGCATGGGGGCATTGGCCCGTACGAATCCCAGGTTTCCGGGAGAACCGTTGACGGGATTGATGCCGGTGCAGTTGTAAAGCATAAGGGCGTCACCCTTGGACGAGAAAATGTCGGAGCCGTTGGTCTTGCAGGCATTGGAATCGAAGGAGCAGCCGACAACATAAAGCAGGCTGCCCTCGGCCTTCTGGAGTATGGCTCCTCCGTTGCCTACGGTGTCGAGTCCGTTTTCGGTGAAACGGCAACCCGTCACGGTACTCAGTCCGGAGGAATGGAACGCCAGCGCGCCACCGCCGGTAACGGCAACCTTGTTATGGTCGAAGCGGCAGGCGGCAAAATCGGCCGTTGCACTGCCGCCCACGTATACCGCCCCGCCGGTGCGGTCGGAGGTGGTGGAAGTACACTCGTTGCCGCTGAAAGTGCAGTCCTGGAAGACATGATGTCCCTTCGTGAGGCATACGGCGCCGCCGGTGCCGTCATGAGAGGCTCCGGTGAAGCTTATGCCCTTGACTACGAGATTGACCCCCTCGGAAGCCACGGTGAGTATGCAACCTTCCGCCCCGGAGAGCGAGGTGGTAAAGACCGTCCCCTCTTCGCCCTGAATGGTAAATTGCGCCGGGACGTCGTATGCGAGGCTCAGGCCTTTGTCGCCGACGGCCAGGTCGTAGGTGCCGGGAGCCACAAACACTGTGCGCCCGTCGAGCCGGCTGCCTGAGGAGGACGAAGCGAGAAGCGTGCGAAGGAACTCGGCATCTGCGGCATTCCCTGCCGACGAACCGTCACGGCTGCCGGCTCCCTCGACGCTGATGTGGATGTTGCCTTCCACCTCTATGTGTCCGTCCAGCGGAGTCTTGATGCACAGCAGGTCCCCTGCTCCGAGGGAAACCGCAGAAGTGCTCGTGGCCGTTCCTTTCCAGCCGGATTCGCTGCCCAGAGAGAAGCTGAGACCCGGCAGGGAAAGCCCGGGAAGCATGGCAAGGTAATACGTGCCCGCACCGTTCGTACGGACATCTATCGATGCTGTTTCCGCTTCAACGGAGAATTCAGCCAGCGACTCGTCGCACGAAATGCGGCCGCAGATATTCATTGAGTCAGCAGAACCGAAGCGCACCAGCGACACGCCCGGGCTGTCCACCGTGAAGCGTATCATGGAAACGGCGCTGCGGAACCGTCCGAAGTCGAGGGATTCGCGCGTGGTGTGCGCGACTATGACGGCACAGTCGGCGAAACTGCCGCCCTGCACCGAAGGTATCTGCAGGGAAAGTCGGCCGTCGGCGTCCACTGAGGCCGGAACGGAGGCAGGAAATACGGCATAATAATCGGAAGCCTCGTCAACCACGGCGGCGAAAGAAACCTTGCCGCCTTCGGGGACGGCATGGCTCACGGCCCTGCCTCCCTTCCAGAGAATCGACACCTGGTCTCCTTCGACCCAGCTGACCGACCAGTCGGCGCCAAGGGTTGTCTTGGTGGCGCAGCTTCCGGCCCGGGCGGCAATGGCATCGGCCGTGAAGGTCAAAGCCTTCCCGGTCTGCGCAAGTCCGTTCCCGGCCGGAGCAGATTCGGGCGAAACAGTGAAATCTCCTTTTCCGCAGGAAACTGCAACTGCTAACAATGCAAGAACAGTCAGATACTTTTTCATACGCATCACCAGTTATAGTCTATCGGATTCACAGGGTCGATGCCGCCTCCGCCAAAATCGCTCGCAGCGGGCTCGACAGTATTGTAACGTATGCCTATATAGTTCCAGGCAGTTGGGAAAGAGCCGCTGGAAGGATACTTGATGCTGTAGTCCAGATATTCGGTCTGGCTTCCGCTAAGCATCGATTCCTCCGGAATGATGCGTATCCAAACCTTGTCGCGGTCGAGCAGCTCCGAGGCCGGCAGAGGGATGTTGACCGGCTTGAATCCTGCGGTCTGCCAGAGCTGGGTCATGGGCGTAGTCTGGCAGAACTCGGGCAGGTTGTAGCCGCCGGCCTTCTTCCAGCTCGTGCCGTCCGTAGAATACTGGACCTCCCAGTAGCGGGGGCCCTGAAGGTACATGGGAACCCCGTTGATCTTCTGAGTGGAACCGTAGAAGAAATTCATCGAACTGATCTGCATGCTCATCAGAGAGCTCGTGATACCCTTGGTGGAGAAAACCAGCTGCGTGTACATCGGCTTGCCGTTTCGGGCGGTAAGGTTGGTGCTCCAGGCCGAACCGGCATCGGCAGGCACCTTCCCGAGACCGTCGGAATTGATGTTTGCGGCAAATTCACTGTTGAATCCGTTGTATTCCGGGCCCATCCAGTCGGTGCCGTCGGCGAGCATCACCCCGAGGCCGGACTTGTTGCCTGCGTTGGCGGTTCCAACGGGTCCCAGGTAGCTGTAGTCGGTACGCTTGTTTATGGGAAGGGTACCGGCACGGCCGTCCGTATAGGAGTCAGGATATACGAAACTGTACTCGAAGTAGGCCTGCGTATCGCCGTCGGTCGCGTAGTAGCGCTGGAGATTCTTGTCCAGAACGTAACGCCACTCGCACAGGATGGCGGAGAAACTCTGCTCCTGCATCGTAGCGGCAAGACGGATGTCGTCCCGGGTGGTGTGGCGAAGCTGGTAGCGGCCTATGTTGCCCCAGGTTCCGGAGTCCGAGGAACTGTTGTCCATGTAGCTGAAACGGGGATACAGTTCGTGGACGACCACTCCGCTCACGGTACCGCTGCCCTGCGGCAGAGCCGAACCGTCGCGACGGTACGGGCAGGTGGTGTTGGTATACAGGTACATGCTGCCGCCGCACACGTCGTGCAGCAGTATTCCGAACTTGCTTACCTTGTCGGAACCGCCTTCGGAGGTAAACTGCTCGGAAACGGGAGTAAGAGGTCCCTTGCGCACGGGGAATTCGCAGTCCTTGATGGTGACGTATGTAAAGATATCGTCATCGGTCAACGCCCCTATGTATTTCTCTTTCACCGGGATGCCGCTTCTTCCAAGATGTTCGGTCTCCAGGGCCATGCTCCCCTTGACGCCCTTGAGGGTGTAGAAAACAGGGTCGGACAATGCATCCACGACGGCACTGCGGTAAAGGGTTGCACCGCGTACGGAGAGCTTGACCCGGTCGCCCTGCAGGAAGATATTGTCTTCCGGAGATACGGTAAGGAGGCACATGCCCCTGGAGCCGTCCGTCGATTCCAGATAAATGGTCCTTTGGCAGACGCTGTAGTCGATGGAGGTCACGGAAGTCTGGGTGTTGTCGCCGCAGTTGCCATTCTCCTTGTCGCTCACCACTATTCCCTCGATGGTTATGTCTTCGGATACAAGCGTTCCCTCTTCCGAGGCGAGGCTGCAGAACTCCTTAAGACTGAAGTTTTTGCCGGCACTGTCCGAATTGGAGAGCTGTATAAGCTGGAAAGGGATGGTAATTACGTTGCCGAAGGCATCGCTGTAACTGGCAGTTATACTGCCCCGGCGCGTATGGTTCTCGGGATTGGCGGAATACTTGAAATGCAGCGCCCCTCCCTTGATTTCGGGTGTTTCGAACCAGGCGGTGCCTTCGTCGTAGGCCCAGGCAAGGGAGATGGCGTCGTCGGGCAGGTTGGTGTCGAGCGGCAGCTGAAACTCTCCGCCGGACGAACCGCGTACGGTGATTGCGGGAGACTTGACTGTCAACGCAGGAACCACCGCTCCCCGCTGCCGGACCGTCAGGGTGTCGAAATGGGAATGTTCATCTATGGCGACGACGACCGTAGCCACCCTGGGGAAGCTGTCGTTGGCCGAATAATGCATCACAAAGCCCTCGCGCCCTTCCGGCCCCGTGGCGGGACAGTTCAGCCAGGACGCACCGGAGGATATGGTGTACTCCTGGGTCGCGAGCACCGCAATCGTACGTTCGCCCTCCGCAGCCTCGAGGGTCACGACCTTCTCGGGGAAGCCAAGTCCGGAGCCGATGTTTATCGTGCGTTCGAACATGTCGGTGCTGCAGGAACAGATTAAGACTGCGAGCGCCGCAAATGCCGGTATATGGATTGCTCTCATGGATTCTCTGGTTTATTGTTCTTCTGCATCGCCCAGTTGTGAAATCAGCATGTCCTTGCTGCCGACGGCATTGCTGACGGTAAGGACTACGCTGCGGTTGAATCCGGGATTTGCCTCAACGCTGACGTTGATCTGGCTGTTGCCGGAACCTTCCGTACGCGAAAGCGTCACCCAGGGTGCGGACTCGGCCAGGGTGGCCGTCCAGGGGCCCTGGCTATACACCAACACATACGAAGAGCCTTCGCCGGAAGTGAGCCTGAGTTCCACCCGGTTGAGGGCGAGGGGCAGCGAGAGCTCATATCTCTGCGTACACCCGGCCGCAAGCAGCAGGAGGGCAAGCATTATCAATAATCGTTTCATACTACAGGCCATTTTCGTTGTATTCTTTGTTGTCCAGGGCATATCCCGAATTGACTACCTGTTCGTTGGGGATGGGAAGATAGCGATGGCAGGGCTGAATATGGACCGGGATGGCCCTGGCATCCATCTCCGCCTTCCAGTACTCGCGTACTGTATCGTACCAGACACCCCAGCGGACGAGGTCGAATTTGCGTTGGAATTCGCCGAAAAGCTCCCTGGCCCTCTCGGCGCGCAGTTCCAGCTCCGCATCGCTCCAGTTGCCTACGCTGTACGCATCGAGCCCGGCACGCTGGCGCACCTCGTTGATGTAGCGCTCGAATCCCGCCTTGTCGCGGGCTGCGCAACTGCATTCAGCAAGCATCAGCAGGGCGTCGGCATAGCGGAACAAGGGATAATTGTTGGAATCGTGGGTGGTGTACATATTGGGACACCAGAACTTGGGGCCCATCCAGGGCTTGCCCAGACCGTTGTTGAACGCTTGTCCGTTGTACCTGCGGCCCTGATTGATATCCACGCGGGCGTCCTTGCCGTTGTCGGGCTGCAGAATGGTGTAGAAATAAGAGGTCGGACGGTTGCATGTGCCCACCTTGGCGTCCGTCCCAAGCATGGGGATGGAGACCCCGTCGAACAGATTAGAGTTCACATTGTAAGAGGGCATGCAGTTCTGGGCGAGGGTGCCGGCGTAGGACAAGGTCCCCTGCTCATAGTAATGGCGCACCTCGAATATGCGTTCAGGAGCGTCCTTCACGCTGAAAAGCAAATCGCTCAGCGGATAGGAGGACAGCTCGCCGTATACCGGGACCAGCTTTTCGAGCGCCCCGGCGGCGACGGCATACCAGTCGGTGCCCGAATCCTTGTCGGTGCAGGCATTCCACAGGGCCATCTTGCCTATGAGCATCATGCCCATGGCCCAGCCGGCACGTCCTTTCTCGGCCCCGTCATTGGCGCGCACCTGCGACAGGGCTCCGGTATAATTGCCCTCGTCGTCGTAGGTAAAACAGCCCTGGAGGTCCTCTATAAGGATTTTTCGGGTCTCGACCGCGC
The DNA here is from genome assembly GCA_946614205.1 of uncultured Bacteroidales bacterium. Next base: position 6,547 of record CAMOGR010000223.1, read on the forward strand.
TCATGCGCCCGAGGTGTGCGACCCTTTCCATGGTCTGCTGGTCCACAACATCGTCAAGGTAGAACGGAACGTCGCCGAAACAGCTGGTCAGCAGGTAGTACCAGAAGGCCCTCATGGTCTTCGCCTCGGCGAGGAAATCCCTGCGGGACTCTTCGCTGATGGTCTCCGAGCCCTCTATTCCGGCAATCGCCGCATTGCAGTACATTACCGCCTTGTACGATGCGCTCCAAAGGGTTTTGGATATGTTGCACTGCGAAGGGTTGATGTCGAGTATGGCATTGACGTCTGAAACCGACGGCACGTACACAAGGTCGGTCGTTCCTTCCAGATGAGTGAAAAGCGTCGTGGAATAAACGGTACGAAGTCCCTCGTAGCAGGAATTCACCGCACTGCGGCACTGGGCGTCGCTCTTGTAGAAGTCGCCCCTCTCCACGAAAGAGGTTGGATGCTCTTCGAGGAATTTGTTGCATCCCAGGCTAAGGGCCAGGGTAGCGAGAAGAATGATTGTCCTTTTCATAAGCCCTTAGAATTTGATTTGCACCATGCCTATTATCTTGCGCGGACGGGGATAGGCCCCGATGTCGGCGCGACGTATCGTGGACTCCTGGTCCTCAACCTTGGACGAAACATCGGGGTCGAAGCCGTTGTAACGCGTCCAGAGCCAGAGGTTGTCGGCGGTCACGCCTACAGATATGCTCCGTATCCATTTGACTCTCTTGTCCATGTCGAACTTGTACGAAAGCTTTACTGTCTTGAGCCTGAGGTACGAGGCGTCGTGTACCATGAAATCGCTGGGGAGCATGCTGGAACCGCTTGCGCCCGCCGCCGGGAAATTGGATTCCGGGTTACGGTACGGATGCCAGCCGTTGAGCATGTACCGATACTGGTTGGAACAATATGTTCCGGCCATGAAAAATTCGGAATAATTGTAAATACTGCCGCCGAGCGAGTAGGTGAAGTAGACTCCGAGGTCGAAGCCGAAGATGTGGAAGTTGTTCTGCATGCCTCCGTACACTATAGGATCGGCATTGCCCAGGTACGTGAGGTCCTGGTTGTCGAGTATGCCGTCATGGTTCTGGTCAACGTACTTGGGCCTTCCGCATTTATAGGGTTTTGCGTAGTAGTCCACATACTGATGGGTGATGTCGTTGTCGGCAATCTCCTGCTGGTTGTGCCACACGCCTCCGTACTGGAAACCCCAGAGGGAATTGAGCGGATAGCCCGCCCTGTAGCCGTAAATCATGTATCCCTTTTGGTCCTTCATGGCGACCACTTCGCTCTCGCCGCCGATGTCTTCCACCATCTGGGTGTTGTGGGAAACCGTGAAGGAGGTTGTCCATGAGAAATTGCGATGCACCACGTTCTGGGTCTCAAGGGACAGCTCGACACCCTTGTTGGATGTGCGGCCGAGATTCTGGGTATAGCTGCTGTAGCCGGTCTGCTGTGCCTTCTGGACGCTCAGGAGCAGGTCGCGGGTGTTGGCCATATAGCCTTCGACGGTCATCTTTATGCGCCCCTTGAGCACGGCGATGTCGAGAGCTGCATTGTACAGGTCGGTCTTTTCCCAAGTGAGGTCGGGGCTGTCCAGACGGCTGGGGTAGTAATAGGTAACCTGACCGTCGCCGATGAGGTATCCGCCGGTGGAGGAACTGAGGCGCTGCAGGGAGCTGTAGGGAGCGATGGCGTCATTGCCGGTGCGTCCGGCGCTCAATCGCAGAGAGAGTTCCTTGAATATGCGGGTGCGCTTTAGCCATGGCTCGTTGGCGATATTCCATTTGACGGCGGCGGAAGGGAAGAAGCCCCACTTGTTGTTGGCCGCGAAGTTGGAGGATGCGTCGGCGCGTCCGGTAACGGTAAGGTAGTAACGCTGCTTGTAATTGTAATTGATGCGTCCCAGGAAACTCAGTTTCCGCACCTCCTGGTTCGAAGAAGTGATGGTGTAATTGTCTTTGTCGCCGATTGCTGAAAGGTCGTTCCAGAGAAGCTCGTCCACAAGCATTCCCTTGCCGACTATGTTCTGGTTGCCGGACAGCTTGTAATACATCGACATGCCGGCCATCACGTCCAGATGGTGCTTGTGGGCTATATCGGTCTTGTACGTTGCGGTGTTGTCGGTGTTGATTTGCACCATGTCGCCGTCCTGACGGTTCACTTCGCCTCCGGTCGCCGCGAGACGGCGTGCCGGGAGCGTGCCGGGAAGATATTTGTACAGGTGAGAATCGTACTTGTAATAGGTATTGCGGCTCTTTATCGTGAGTCCCTTGACAGGCGTGAGGGTGAGAGCGAGCGTCTGGGTGTTGGACCAGGTCTTGCGCTGGTTGACGCTCTGCATGATGGTGATGTAGGGATTGTTGAACGGCGAGCCCTGTCCGTAGTTGTACAGGTCGTTGACCTCGCTGTCAATCCCCAGAACAGGAGAGATATAGACGGCTCCGGACCATACCGCGGTGCCGCCGATACTGGTCTTGTTGTTATTGTTGTTGCGGTAGAGTACGTTCGCGCTGTAATCCAGCTTGAGCCACTTGTTGAAGCGGTGTCCAAGGTTGAGGCGCCCTATGAGCCTGCTGGCCCCGGAGTCGAGAATGATACCCTCGTCGTCGGCATAGGAAAGGGAGGCGAAATAGTTGGTCTGCTTGCTGTTGCCCGATACCGAGAGGGCATGCTCCTGGAACAGTGCGGTGCGGGTTATGGCCTTGAGCCAGTCGGTTCCCTCGCCGAGCGCTTCGGGGTCGGAGTACTTCTGGGTGTAACTCGGCGTAACGGGATATACGTCACCGTGCGCCGATTTGCTGAAGTCTATGCGGTCGTTGTTGTAGCTTGCGAATTCTGCCGCATTCATGTAGTCCAGGCTGCGTGCAAGAGCGGAAACGCCCCATTTGGTCGTAAGCGTGACGGTAGGCTTTGCCCTGGTGGTCGTGCTGCCGGCCTTGGTGGTCACTATGATTACGCCGTTGGCGCCCTGGGAACCGTAGATTGCAGTGGACGAGGCATCTTTGAGGATGGAGATGGACTCGATGTCGGAAGAATTGAGGTCGCCGAGGTCCTGCACCGCGTTCATAACGCCGTCAACCACGATGAGCGGCTCGTTACCCGCCGTGATTGAACGTGCGCCGCGAATGCGGATCGACGTCCCTTCCGTGGGGTCGCCGGAAACGCTCATGATGTCGGCTCCGGCCACGCGGCCCTGCAGAGCCTGATCGACCGAAAGGGTCGCGCCGTTCTCTACATCCTGCATCTTGACGGTCGCCACCGAGCCGGTGAGATCCTGCTTTTTCTGCTCTCCGAAGCCGATTACTACAACCTCGTCGAGGAATTCGGCATCCTCGGCAAGGACCGTCTCGAAGGTGCGGAGTTTCCCTACCTTCATGCGGACAGTCTTGAATCCGAGTGATTCGAACACCAGGACCGATTCTTCCGAAGGCACACTCAGGCTGAAGGCTCCGCCCGCATCGGTTACGGCTCCCGTGGAGGTGCCCTCTACGGATACGGTAGCTCCGGGAAGAGGCGCTCCGAGCTCGTCCTTTACGGTGCCCCCGACCTTGATCTGCGCAAAGGCGGCCGTCGCCGCGGCAAGCAGGAGAGCAAGGGATAGTAAGAAACGTTTCATCTGCTGCATCTATGGTAAATATAATACCGCCGTACAGACGCAATACTGTACGGCGGTATCGGAAATCAGATTAGTTGCCTACGAATGCACCCATGATGGTGCCGGTACGGTCTTTACCCTTTTGGTCTTTTGCAAGGAGGGCTTTCTGCTCGTCGGTGAGGGTGATATTGTTGAAGGTCAGAGCCTGGAGGTCATCTGCTGACATTCCAGCACCATAGGAAGCTTCTTTGGCGGAATTCAGTGGATATACACCTCCGGAGAAACTTCCAAGGCATGCCGCGCCAAGACCGGTTTCGGTCTCGACTATGGTCTTGTTCGTCGAATAACGGTTGTCACCAAGGATTGAATAGCTCTTCCCGGGGTTGGCAACGGTAACGTTATGGTCGGCTATGCAATTGTGGAAGTAAAAGAAGTTATAGTTACGGCCGAAATCAATGGTATTGCCGCTGAAAGTACAGCTTACAGCATACATGTAACCGTAAGTCCCGGCCGCACCGCCATCGATTGACATTGCGGCGCCGTTGCCACCGCTTGTGTTCCTGATTGTGGAATTGGAGACTATGGTACGTGAATATGTATTGGCATTTATACAACCGCCGCCATTGGCAGAACCAGAGGGAGTATTGGAATCAAAAAGGCAAGCGTTCACGATAAGGTTGGCCTGATTATCTGCAGTGCCAGCCGCACGAAGAGCAGCTCCGTTGGTTGCTGAATTGTCTTTGAACTCACAAGTATTTACATAAGCGGTTCCTCCGTTTACATGGATTACGCCTCCGTTGAGTGCATTGTTGCCGGAGAACGAAACACCATCGGCATTTAATGCGGAGTTCTCAGCAACAAGAATTACTCCGCCACGGGAAGATGCTTTATTATTGGTAACAGCAGTACCGTTGCCAATGGAAAGACTTGTAGTTCCTCCCATCCAGATTACTCCGCCATGCTGTGCCTGAGCGTCCGTTCCGTTTCCTTTTAAGATGCAGCAGTCAATTTCAATATTTCCTGATCCTGAAGCATATATAGCACCGCCAAGGCCGTTAGAAGATGTTGCAACGTTATTCTCAAAGAATGAATTCTTTATTATAACGGTACCTGAGTTCTGGTTGTACAGGAACCCGCCACCCTTGGCAGCAGTGTTACCGGTAAATGTACATCCATTAAAGGTAAGATTGTGCTTTTCAGTATTAATCCAAATTGCGCCGCCGAATCCGGAAGTTGAACTGCACCCGGAGAATGTGCAATTCTTGAATTCAGCATTTACTTCGGCTGTACCGCGGAAAGAGAGTGCTCCGCCGCCGCTGCTGTTGGATGTCGTTAATATGAATGAACAATCTTCAAATTTGATGTTTCCATTTGTGCCGCCGTTGATTGCAACAGCCCCTCCGGGAGTATTGAAGTTGGTTCCTGCAGTATTATTTTCGAAACTCAGGCCTTTGAAGGTCCAGTCGTAGAGACGGGCGCCATTGAAATAGAAAACACGGTCGTTGTTCTCAGACTGGTTGCTTATAAACCTTGTGACATAGCTTGAAGGATTGTAACCGCTAAGGTCGGTGCCGGTAGCAGAAGAGGGGTAGCCACCTTCAATAAGAGTTACATTGTCAACCTCTGAAGAAAACGTTCCGGCCTGAAACTGTTTCTGCTCTCCATATGCCTCTTCTATATTATAAGTACCCTCCATGAAATGTATCTTGGCGTTGTTGAGCCTCATGGTGCTTGCAACACCAGAATCTTCTGTCGTGGGCGTACCGACCAGCTTCACAAACAGGTCCAGACCACCTGCATTATCCCAACTCGAACCATCGCCTGTTCCTTCGGGCTTGATGAACCAATCAGCATGAATTCTCTTGTCAAGGTCGCCAAGATTGGTGATGACTCCGCGTTTCGCGTCAATGGAGCTCTTGCCGAAACCGAAAACATTGAAAGAACCGGTTTGAGTGTCTCGCGCCTTGATTATTATACCTTTAGACAAATCCGAACCGGGAACGACGGCAAAATAATAGTCATTACCTGCAGTGATGTTGTTTTGCAGGTCGACATATTTGCTGTGGCTACCGTCGACTACGGCGCTCTGCGACTCCACGGTAACGTTGCCGCTGCCGTCAAACGATACAAGCATAGGATCCACCAATAACTTATTGGGAAGCAAAGACTGGAACTCAAGCCGGTTGAAGGTGCTCGCATCGGTAAGATGGATTTTGAATATGTGCGTCACTCCCTTGAAATTAAGGGCGGGAGTGGCTGCGGGTGTCTTTGCCGCCATGATGTCGGCATCCTCGAACTTACCGGTCTGGTAGCGGGGAATGGTGATGGTTAGGGTGCCGGCGTCTACATCGAGGGCATAGGCAGCCGTCGTAGGATACACAGCATAATAATAGTCTGCCTGCCCGACGGTGGCGGTCACTTTGCCGTCAACAACAGCGGCATCGGCATAATCGGAATCTCCTGCGCCCCAGATGATACGAATCTGGTCGCCGTCGCTCCAGGAATGAGCCGTTCCGTTCCACTGCGTCTTGGTACCTTCTCCCTCGGCCGTTACACCGAAAGTAAGGCGAACCATCCCCTCTGGAACACCATCTGCGGGATCCTCAGGAGTTTTGGGGTCAGTCACTTCCTGTTCGGGGGTAACAGGAGTCTCAACCAGGGAAGTCTTGTCACATGAAGCGACAACAAAGGCAGCTGCTGCAGCCGCGAATGCGAATAAAACAGTCTTTTTCATGATTAAATCTCCCATTCGTACTCGTCTTGAATTAATTCTTCGTCGAGCGTAACAGTCATGCTGTTGCTGCCACACAAGACTCTCTCCATGCTGAGGACATTAATGCGGGCCGAGGGCGCAACATAGTCCTGCTTTTTGAAAATGGTCTTCATTAATGAAAGAATTTTGTTTATTAACATATTTTTGGGTTATTAGTGAGCTTGGCGTTTTGACAAATTTATTAAGATAAAAACACTTTTGCACGTGCGCGAAGAAAAATATAAGTAAAACTAAGGATAGTAATAACTATAAATATGCATTCTACTGCCATGTAAAGGGTTTTTTACCAATGGACGCCTCAAAAAAATCTAAGTTCTTTTATAAGTTTACATATATCAGAATTCGGGATTTTTAGTATCTTAGCACAAAATATGAAACCGTACAGCCACATTCTCCTCATCCTGCTTCCGGTGCTCGCATGCTGTTCCCCTGACCCTGTCCGGCAGGAACTCAGACGGCTCGACAGAGCCATTTCGCAAAGGAGCGTTTACCTGGAATCGTTCGAACGAAGCAACGACTCGCTGCGCATCCTCCTGTCGCAGGCGCCTGACACCTGCAAATGGGAAAGGGCCGAAGCCCTGTATCAGGCCTACCGGCACTTCAGCGCCGATTCTGCAGGGAATTATGTCTCCCTGATGCACGATTACGCCACATCACGCAGGGAGGAACTTCTTACTCAATTCGCCGAGATTCAGCTGCTGGTATGGTCTCACGACGAGGCCCGGGCCCTCATACAGTACGAGGCTCTCGACACCACAGGTTTCGAGGCCTTGGGCCTCATGCAGCCTTACCTCTCGAGGGGTATAGAGGTCTATGCAAACATATCCCGTTTTCCCCGCTTCCTGCAGCAAAAGCAGAACTATCCAGACTCCCTGCAGGACCTGCGCCGGGCATACATCTCGCGCGATACGGTAAGTCTGTACGGCAAAAAAATCTATGCCCAGCAACTTCGCGACGAGGGCCGGCTGCAGGAGGCCCTTGACATTTTCCTGCGCAGCATAGAACTTGCCCGCGGCTCAAGACAGGACCTTCTGTCGCTTGAATACAACACCGGCATACTGTACGGACAGATGGGAGACCCCGTGCGCGAGAAGATACATCTCGCCCGCTCCGCCGTAGAGGACTTCCGGGCAGCCAACCGCGACTTCCTTTCACTGTACGAGCTGTCGCTGGCCTTGTTTCACGACGGAGACATCAAAAGGGCAAGCCGCTACATACAGATACATTTCGCCGACGTGCTGGCAGGAGACTTCCAAGCCAAGTTCATACGTTCCTCGCAAGCCCAGGACGTGATAGTAAAAGCGAGCGAAAAGGTGGAGCGGAGCCGGCAGATCATGCTGATAATCAGCATAGTCATACTGTCATTACTACTCGCGTGGTCGGTGATGCTGAGCCGCATGTACCTGCGCCAGTCAAGAATTCTGGAGCAGGTAAACAAGACGCTGGAAGAGAAGAACCACGCCCTTGCCGAGGTCAACAAAATCAAGGACGGCTACGTCTTCACATATATGGACCTGAGCGTAAAGCACCTCGACATGAGCGAGGAATACCGCCACTCACTTCTGCAGACAGCAAAAAAACAAGGCACTGAAGCCCTTATGAAGGAACTTCGCCAGCCTATTGAATTCACCAGCTACAAGCAGTTCTATCAGATATTCGACCAGACCTTCCTCGGAATCTTCCCCAACTTCGTCGAAGACGTAAACGCCCTCCTGCGGAAAGAGGCCCGGTTCAACGTGTCCGACAGCAAACGCACCATGCCAACGGAACTGCGCATCCTCGCCATCATAAAGCTTGGATTGGAAGACTCCCCGAGCATCGCGGCGTTTCTGAAGTGTTCGCTGTCGACAGTATATACTTACAGGGCAAAGATGCGCAACCAGGCCATCTGCCCCAAAGAGGAATTCGAAGAGCGCATCAAGGCCCTGGGATATACCTGACGGGTCTGTCAGCGGTACTGTTTATCAGAAAGTTATCCTGTATCCGGCGGCAAGGCGGAACGAGACCGGATGGTCCGTATAATAGGACTCCGGAGAGGTTTCGAGGATGTTGCGGACCACTACGCCCGGCTGGACGAAGAACGCTCCGTGGCGGAAGGGCTTCAGCTGCACGCCGGCGTTGAGGCTTCCCGAAAAGACCCAGTCGCCCGGAGTCTCGCCGCCGTGGTCGATGGCTGTAGGGACGGAATTGATGATATCGTATACGTCCCAGGTACGGGAAACGCCATATTCAAGCTCGGGACCGGCAGACACGTACAGCGACAGCAGGGGGAGCCTGAGCGGAGTGAATACGACATGAAGGGGAACTCCCAGATAGCCTATTTTCTCTTCCGTGGTGGAGGCAAGCGAACCGGTGGTCGACTGGCTTGACGACGCAAGCCGGGTATACTGCAGGCCCGTCTCCAAGCCCCAGTGGCGTGAGAAGTCGAAGCTGAGCATCAGTCCCGCTTGAAAATCCATCTTGCGGGTGACGGTAGTTTCCGTGACACGGTTGCGCCCTAGTACGGATACCTGACGGGAAGCCATGTTCGGGCCGTCCTTCGTCTTGATGCCGTAAGACACTGTATTGGTGAACGTTGCGCTGCCTGGCATACCGCCGCCGTAAAGGTTGGCGGCAATGAGGGAATGCCTGCGCGACGCCTGACGAGACAGGGGAACGGAGGTGACGCCGGACGGCTGGGAAGGAAAGTCCATGCCGGACTCCGGCTCTCCGGAAGCGGCGTTACCCTCTTCGGACACGGCAGGAGATTCAACGGAAGCTGCTTTGACATCATTGGTCACGGCGGGAGATTCTCCGGAAGCGGCCTTAACATCATTGGACTCGGCAGGAGACTCAACGGCAGCGGCGGGAGCGTCTTCGGCAGGAGCCTGACCTTCCACGGCGGGAGCCGGTTTTTTCGCGGCGGGAGCCTTCATCTCGCTGGTACTGACAGGGCCGACCACCTCCGGCTCAGGTTCAGAAACCTCCTGAACCTGAGCGACAAGGGGCTCTTCCATACTCAAAACAGGGTCGTTTTGCCGGCCGCCGGGATTCACAACAAGAAGTACGGCGGCAACAGCGGCAGCCACACCGGCG
>CAMOGR010000224.1 GCA_946614205.1 uncultured Bacteroidales bacterium
CCTGCCGTAACGGCTTGAACTGCAAGGGAATCCATTCCGGCAGCAAGGGTGCTGTCGGGCAGCGCGGTCTCCCTGAGGAGCGAATCTGCCTGCGCGGCCAGTGAGTCTGCCGCCTGGAAGAGGGTGTCTGCAGGCGGGAGCTCGGGTACCTTGGGCTTGGGCAGTCGGGCAAGCGAGTCGCGGACTGCGATCTCGCGGCGTATGCCCGGGATGTATCCGGGGAAATAAGTTTCAGAGAACTTGAACTGAGGCTGCGGCCTGCGCCTGAAATATTCGCGCTCGGATATCCTTAATTTTATGGGGGTTATGTCCTCGGGGCCCGCAGGACGCTCTTCATCGCGCCACGAAAAGCCTTTCATGCGCTTTTCGGCTTCTGGGAGCTGCACTATCGGGTAGGCGTTGTTGACTGGCTGGTCGAAGTAGAACACCTGGTCCAGCGTGCCGTCTTTCAGATTGGCTGACAGCATCTTGCATTCCACCTTGTTGACGGTGGCGATGACGTCGTTCTCCTCCAGGAAGAACAGGGCTGACGAGCCTCCGAGAGCGTCGAAACGCTTGAGCGTATTTGTGGTGGAATCGAAGTACGCCATTATCTCCGCACCCTTTATCTGGTCGTAGATGTCGGGAGCGTCCTGGGTTATGACGAAGGCGTTGGACTGCAGGCTTGCCTTGCGCGCCCCGCCTCCGCCTACGAGCACGAAAATGCTGTCTGCGGTGTACTGGCGGTTGCCGTCGTTCCAGACCACAGGGTCCGTGTAGAAGCGGGCGATGGAATCAAGGTCGTTGTAAACCATTGAATCACAACGGACTTGTAAGTCGCGCCTGAATATCTTCACGTTCCTTATCGCCTTGGCGAAACCGTAGCGGGAGGTGTCGGGCGGAGTCATCAGCGCGGAGCTGTCGGCGGGAGCCCCGAGGGCAGTGCTGTCGCCCTGTGCCGTGAAGGAACTGTCGGTGAAGGCGGCGGCCGATGAATCTGCCGGCTGCGGCGGTATTGTGCCTTCGGGGGAGGGGATGCGGCCCGCAAGGGTGTCTGCCTGCAGGGCGAGGCTGTCCGTTTGGACCCCAAGGCTGTCCGGCGAAGTGGCCAGGCTGTCCTGAGAAACGGCAAGGCTGTCCATTGGTGCCTTCAGGCTGTCTGCTGGAAGTTGGAGCGTGCCGCCCTTGGTGGGACCTTTGGGCTTTACTGCCTCAAGGGGGGCCTCTCCGGGTTTTCCCTCGGTGGTGCCTTTGTCTACCTTGGGCGCGGCCGCGGGTTTTGCAAGGCCTTCCTTCATCTTCTTCTCTTCCTCGGCGCGGGCGGCTGCTGCGGCTTCGGCCGCCTTGCGGCGGAACTCGGTCACCGCGTCGGTGAGCACGTCGGAAAGCCTGCTCGAGCTTGCCTTTACCGTTCCCTCGGGTATGTCACAGTAGCGTATCTGCCTGTATACCAGCGTGTCGGCTCCGATGTAAATGGTGTCCCGCTTCTCTTCGTTCTCGGTGAAAAGGGCTACTGCGGCATCCCTTCGCAGCGTTACCTGCCTCAGGGTGTCCTGGTAGTGTATGCGGTTCGCCATGGCCGTGACGTTGCGTGAAGTGTCCTGCACCTGGGCCTTGCCGAGGAGAAGCATATCGCCGGGATTGCGGTAGTAATACAGCGTATCGGCCCAGAATTCCTGTTCGTCGCTCAGGCCGTGTACCCTGTTGGTGAAGAAGAACACCTCGTGGCCGCGGTTGTACCAGCCACGGCTCGCGGAGAGCATGTATCCGTCCCTCCAGAAGTCGATGCTCACAGGGAAATCGGCCCTCTCCTCGTTGGAGTAGTAGTGCAGGGTGCTGGTGCGTACGAATACGGAGTCGGTGAACATGTTCACGTCGTCCTGGAAAGTGAAGAACTTCTTGCTGGAATTGTATGTGCCGGACGCGCTTTCAATCAGCTGGCCGTCCTGGTCGCGCATGGAGGCGCCGCCGCGGAAAAAAGCTACGCTGTCGCGGGTGTTGTAGTCGAGATTCCTGGTGCGCAGGATGTTCTTTTTCTTGTTCTGGAGCTGTACCAGGGTGCCGCGGAACTGGGCGAGGTCGTCGTCGATGAAGTAATCGAGCTTGTCGGAGGTGAGTATGGTCTCGTCCTGGATGACCTTCACGTGGCCCACGCAGTTTATTACTTTCGTGTCCACGTTCCACATGGCCGAGTCGCTTATGAGGTACGTGCCGTTGTGCAGGAACGTGGATTTAAGAGCCTTGCGGCACTGCTGGCCGCCGATTTCCAGCTGTTCGATGTAGTCTGCCTTCATGAGGCGCACAAGATTGTCCTTCCCCCCGTCCTTCTGCGGACGGGCGGCGGTGCCCAGGAGTGCCGCGGACAGCAGCAACACGGCCGTCAGTCTTGTGCGAATTTGCTTTCCCATCCTTCCGTAGAGAACTCACAATCCTTGAAAAGCGGATCTATTTTTATGTAAGTTACTTTGATTTTGTCTTTTATGAAGTTGTCCACCGCTTCCTGCTGCTTGAGTGCGCGGACGTCGCCCAGGACTTCCGTGTAATCGTGCTCGAAGGTGGCGGTGTGCGCCGGAACGATGCTGTCGAGCCGCAGAATCTTGTAGACCAGGTTGCCGCTTCGGCCCTCATTGTCAAGGGATTCGATGGGGGCGGAGATTTCTCCCGGCTTCAGGCCCTGCACGGCGGCGTAGTCCTGTGGCTTGAGCTGGTCGATTTCGAAGTAGGCGCTGCCGG
>CAMOGR010000225.1 GCA_946614205.1 uncultured Bacteroidales bacterium
GCGTTCATGTTGTTTGTTGCCAGGAAGGCATTGATGGGAGCGGGGAGTCCGCCGATAGCAACATAGAGATTCAGATACCTCTTCAAGGCAACGTGGATTCCTTCCGGAACCGGCGTTTCCTCCGTGTAGAACTTCCTGAGAGCGTCGATGACATTCTGATTCAATCCGTTGGCCCATAGAAACTCTTCGAAGTCCAAGGGATACATCTCGATGATATCCTCGCTGCCAACAGGAACGGAGTTGATGCCCAGATCTTTCTTCTGTATCATCTTGCGACGCCGTTTCTTGAGCTCATCGCCGTAGCCCTGGACGCCCAGCAGAGAGCCAGTGGCAATCACGTCAAAGCGACCATCTTCATTGAAAAACTTGAGCGAAGTCCTGGCCTCGGGGCATTCCTGGATCTCATCAAAGATCAGGCATGTCTCTCCGGGGATAAACTTGACGCCCTTGATCTGCGCCGACAAGTTGAGCAGAATGCTGTCCACATCCTTTGATCCGACGAAGGCATTGATTCGTTCCGGCTGCTTGATGAAGTTCATGTAGACGACATTCTTGTAGTTCTGCTCAGCGAAGTGCTGCGAGATATATGTTTTTCCGCACTGGCGGATGCCCATTATCACCAAGGGCTTATGCCCGGGCTTGTTTTTCCACGCTATGAGAGCGTCTTCGATTTTCCTTTTCAGCATAGTCTTATCCTTTGGACGGTTACAAAGTTACACTTTTCCCAACGACTTTTCAAGCGTTCTTCGTAATTTTTCAAACGAGTTTTTGTTGTTTTACCGTAATTTTTCCAACGAGTTTTACCCGAATTTGTACATTTTTGTACCGCGCGCGAGAAGTAGAGAAAAATGCTGGCCAACTCTGCTGGACTGCCGGATGCGGATGACCGCTTTCTCTATCGGCCCAAGGAGCATAGACGATGAATTCGAACTCCCTCGGCCCGGATACAAGACCCTCAAAACATTTCAGGAGCGATGTTAGCTGCTCCGACTGGCACTCAGGTTTACTTGCTTACTCTTTCCTCCGGGAAACGCAACCGGGAGCGTAGCGATTGCACTCCCGGTTAATCATTTCACTGTCCATCAGAACGCAAGCACAGGGCGGGCTAAACAGTAATCATGAACATGCTATTGTCGATTGACTCTCTGTCTTATTTGTGCGTCAGCGTCCAGCGGGTGACGTTGTTGCCACCGCGAAGAACGGTGCTGGCCGCCCAGTTCAAGTGTTCGGTCTCTGCACCCGCCCAATTTGCCACGCCGTCCACTGTCACGCTGCCACTGCCGCTGTCATGCGCTCCCTTGCCTATTGGTGCTGGTGCCTCATAGCCCGGGGTAGCCGTTACGCTGGTAATACCATTAGATATGACGATGCTTCCATATCTGCCATATTGACCGCCTCCGATGCCCGCAGCACTTAAGCCGCCTCTGGCCGTGACTGTGCCGCCATTGATGGTGATGATGCCGCAAGAACCATTTGTAATATTTCCTTGTCCACTGCCGATTCCAGCAGCATTGATACCTCCATTTGCTGTAATCGTACCACCATTGATTGTGATGTTGCCGCAATCGACATTCCAGCCGCCGCCTATACCAGCTGCACAATTATAGGCCTCCGCATTCAGACTGCCACTGCCACCAATGGTGAGTGTCTTGCCTGTAGCACCTACTTGGACTGCAGGATAGTGTGACGTTGAGGCAATAACGGTGTTCGCACCTTCAAGATTGATGGTGGCGTTACCCGAGCAGATGATGCCCGCCGAGCCCGTCGCGCTGATGTTCACGTTTTCAATCGTTACGGTGGCACCGTCGGCGATGGTGATAGTGTTGGCGGTGGCTGCGGTGCTGCTCATGTAGATGATGTCGCCGTCAACGGCACTGACGCTGCCCTTGGTCAAGTCCTTGAAAGGCAATGCGCTGGTGTTCGCGTCTTTCACCATGTCTATGGACAGGTTGCGGTAGAACTTGCCCGCCGTGAGCGTCGTGTTGGACGCGGTGTATATGTAGTTGTTGTATCCGCCGCTGCCCAGCGAACTGTTGTAGAACGAGACGGTCTTGCCGCTGACGGGGAGCAGGGCGATGTAGATGTCGTCGCTGTGCTTGAAGCCGCGCGTTATGCCGCCAATATAGTCATGAGGTTTGTCCGACGTGATGGTGTAGGTGTGTCCGTTTCCGTCGTTGATGATGATGGGGCTGAACTCATGCTCGGAACCGCCCGATATGCTACCGCCCGCACTCTCAACGATGTCGAAGTGGAACTTGCAGATGCAGACGCGGTTGGTCATCGTGACCGTGCCGCTGACCGATGCCTCCGAGCCGCTGACGGTGATGGTGCCCGTGCCCGTGGCCGCGTCGAACTTCGTGCTGATGCCGTTGGCTCCCGTCAGGTTTCCGTTCTGGCTGAGCAGTGCCGTCTCGTCGATGTCGCCCGTGTCGTTGTGCAGCGATGCGGGAAATACGAACTTGGCCGTGCCTTTGTCCTTTGCATCGGCAGCAAATGTGGCGCTGATGGTGGCCTCGCCCGTCTCGCTGTCGACGGTCTGGACGGTGGCCGTCGTGATGGCGTGGCCGGTGGTTGTCTCGTAATAGACGGCAATCTCTTCGCCAGCCTCCCACGCCACGTTCAGGATTTCCTTGTTGTCGCCGTCCTTGCCCGTAGTGATAGCCTTGGTGCCGGGATCTTCACCTTTGGGTGCAAGCGTCGCGGTGAAGGTGACGGTCTGGGTGTCCTCCGGTAACTTGGTGATTTCGTCGATAGATGATTCGGCCTTGGCGCAGGAGACAAGGACTGCGGCTGATACGAACACGGCCGCGGCTGCCAGGACATGATGGACTCTTTTCATGGTCTGCATAGGGTTAAGGGTTCGATATCAGTTGCCGAAAGGATTCTCGTCGATGGGATCATACGGGTCACGCTTATTTACGCCACGGGGACTCTGGCAGATGACGCCTTCCTGCACCACCTCAAAGACCAGCGTCGAGGGTGCAAGGTATGTTTGTTTGTTCTTCTTTTCCATGTTACGGTAATCACTACGGTTTGCTATGCACAAAGTTAGCATTTTAATTCATATTTCACGCAGTAGCAGGGAGTTGAACTTCATTTCCTCCCGGATAGCGGGCATCTACGATTCAGTCGGCCTGACCCAACATCGGCAGGATCCTTTCGGAAGTAATCAACCTCGCAGTAGGTGTGGGCGCAAAGGCGGGAGCGGTCGGTTTTTCCTCAAGTAGCTCGAGCTGCCCTCCGGCGTAAAAGTGAGATCAGGGTGTGATAGTATGGAAATTATTGCTATATTTGCACTGCAATTCCCGGCGCGTCCGGGAATCACGGTCCCTTAGCTCAGTTGGTTAGAGCACCTGACTCATAATCAGGGAGTCGCAGGATCATGCCCTGCAGGGACCACAAAAAGCCGCTCTTTTGAGCGGCTTTTTGCGGTCCCCCGGGACCTTATTATCCCCCGCTGCTTCGCAGCAGCCCCCAAGGGCACGGGGGGCGTACCCCCCGAAACCCCCTGCCACCGCTCAAAAGAGCGGCTTTTTGCGGTCCCCCTGGACCTTATTATCAGGGTTCGTACTCGAGGGCCACGGCAGGGCCGAAGTACTTGATCTTGACGAAGAGACCTACGTTGGAGGCGCGGTTGGCTGCGGCGCGTATAGGGCGGATATCGTCGAAGAAGATGGTGTAGACCTTGTCCCGTTCATCTATGACGGTTTCGCCCTCTTCTTCCGTTGTAGGCTTGTTCAGGAGGGTATCTATGTACCAGAAGTCCCAAGGCTCGTCTACGGCGCGGTAGTTCCAATCTGAGTCGGTTGTGGAGAAAGACATCCCGGACAGAGTCTCTCCGTCGAGTCTGGAGCCGTTTTCGGTGCCGTTCATTTCTACGGCGATATTGTTCTCCGTCTCTTCAAGTGCAGTGCTGCCGGAACTCCTGCGCTCGGCCTTGAAAGGATTGAGCGTAAGGGACGCCATACGGATTTTGATGGGATAGAGACCAAGGGGATAGTCGCCGGGAATCTTTATGTCCATCTTGTACGTGTCACAAGTTACTCCGTTGACTGTGCGCGTATCTCCTGTCTTTATCAACTTGAGTTCAGTGCTGCCCTGTGGCAGATAGTTGAACTTGTCGATGGTGTAGATGTTGAGGAATCGCGTCATGCCCGTTATCTTGTCCTTGAGCTCTATCTGGCCGCCCTGGAGCGCGGAGTTGATGGATGTACCGAGTGTAAAGCTTATCGCGCCCCTGTAGGTGGTGCCGTCATTGCTGACGGTAGTGACCGTAACTACGTCGGACGCAAAGGAAGAACGGATGTCGGTGTTCCATGCGGCCTTGAAGCTGTCTGCGGTAACTGCGGCCGTGCTCTCACCGCTGACCATGGCCTTGTACTCAAAATAAACGGTCTGGGTGGTGTTGACCAGTGCCGGGTCCTGATAAATGAGGTAAGTGTCTCCGATTATGGACAACTGATAGCGGCCGTCGTTGACGGTAGGAACGGTTTCGCTGATGGTTACGGTCTGGTTGTTGGCGTAGGTTACGGAGTTTACCGCATCATCGAAGCTGGAATATCCAAGGCCCTCCCAGGGGATGCCGAAGATGTCCAGGACATAGTTGTGGTTGCGGAAAATCTTGCACGGCTCCTGGCTCTCGTTGAGCATCATGAGGGTGTGGTACTTGGTCTTGGTGCCGGATTGGCCGTCAATCTTGTAAACCACCTTAAGTATGATTTTCGGCGGGTCGCTCTCGTTGTTCTCGTCTTCGAAGAGGAACAGGGGAGCGTTAATCGAATTGGTGCCGTCGTAAATCTGGATCATGTCGGCCTCGGTGGCTGTGTATCGGTGAGCGTCGGTTTTGTCGTACTGCGTGAGGCGGTCTTCCTTGAGCGCGGGCGTGGCGGCGGGGTCGAAGTAGCCGTCAAAGTGGTCCGTGGGGTTTTCGTCCCAGTAGGGTGCGATATAACCCTTGTCAAGCCCGTTGGAGAGTATCCAGTGGATTGACTGGATGGTGTAGTCGGTGGGATTCTTCTCTATGGGATAATCGTTCCCGCCGATGGTTATCTTGCCGCCGGAAATAGTGTAGCTGGTGCCGTTTATCGTGATGCTCTTGCCGTTTTCCACTTGCTGCGCTGTACGGGGGAAGTCGAACATGTAGCCGAAGTCCACGCGGGCGCGGTCGCGCACGAGATGCACGTTGTGGCCCTCTTTCTTTGAGTAAACTACCGAACCGTCAGGCAGCATGGTGGCGAGGGCCAGCCAGTCTTTCATCGCCTCGGAACTTGCTTCGCCGTGGAAACCCCAGTAGGTGATGGTGCGGTGGCTGGCTGCCGTGACGGTCATTTTGGCCGATTTCACGAGAGTGTTCTCGTTGCCGCCGATCTGGTCGTTTCCCGGGATGTTTGTGGGGGCGTATCCATCGGGAAGTCCGATCCCTACATTGCCCACGAAGTGTATGCGTGCAGTACGGGACGGCACCGTCCCCTCGAAGAGCTCGCGTCCCTGGCAGTCGAGGCCGTCATGGGTGTAGGCCTGCTCGGCTCCTATGAGTATTGCCTGGCGCCATCCGAGGTATATGCCTTCTCTGGTAAAGCAGAGCATGTGGAGGGTCTTGATATAGTCCGTGGGGTCTTCGTCTCCTCCCACTACGCTCGCCTTGGTGGACGCATCAACGGCCGGTTCACCCGGAAGGGCAAAGCCTATGCGTACGGGCATCTGAGGCTCGTCCAGGCCGAGTTCATGCACCAGCTGCTTGCTCACGCCCTCGTAGCCGGGAAGCTCAATCTCCCTGGGGGAGCAGGACAGGAGTCCGCCCAGAATCGTAGCTACAGCCAATATGTATCTGCAATGCTTCATCAGTCGTCCTCCTTGTTAAGTCTCTTGATTTCTTCGTATGTGAGGTCCCGGACGCAACGGGTGAAGGTGTTGTTGGTTCCTGACGCGTAGGCCTGATAGGAATTGCCGTCCAGGGCCCAGTAATAGCGCCCTGCAAGAACCCGCACCATGGTGACGCCGTAACTGGCGGCGCCTTCTGTCTGATACTTGATGATGGTCTCGATTTCTGACTTCGTAGGGAGCCTCCACCCGGTGTATCTGTTGCCGTCCTTGTCGACTTCCATGTATGTACCGCAGTGTTCTGCTGCCGTTGCTGCCGTATATGCTCCGCCGGATACGGCACCGAGCTGGGATGCAATCATGAAGGCGGGGGAACAGACGTTGTCCTGCGACTGGTAATTGCCGTCGAGCACGGGCCTGCCGATTGCGTAGGTGTTACTGGTGGACGTCAGCTGGATGACGTACATCTGAGGGTTGGTCAGGTTGGAGAAGCTGTTGTCGGTGTGGTAGGTGGAGCCTCCGGAGTCGATAGGATTGGATACGTTGTTGGCATAAACCTTTGCATAGAAGCCTATGTCGTCGTAAGTGGTCGTTCCGGTGTGTTTCTCCCAGTCCACCCAGTTGCCGGTTGAGGCGATCTGCTTCTGGACGTCTCTATAGTAGCGGCGGGCGTAATACGTGGTCTTTTGGCTATACTGGCTCCGGTGGTAATTGGTCCAGCGATAGCGTTGACCGGTGGTGCTGTTGCCATTATTTCCACGCCAGTCATAGTTGGTGCCTGAATTAACGGTCATTCGGGTGTCGCCCCAATACCAGTAGCCGTCGGCGCCCAGTATGGCGTTGGATTCACCATCGTTGTTCATTCTGGTTGAGCCCTGGGTGACATTGTTTCTATACTGTGTCTGGACCGTCGAATTGTTGGTACCTGTCGTATAATTCACCCTGTAACTGGAAGCATCGGGGTCGGAAGGCTGGACCTGCCTGGTATTGGAAGATTTTCCTGTGTAGGCCGAATTGTACTCCGACTGCGAGCACTCGATATTGTCTTCGTAGCTGAACGAGCTCGCGCTGCCCCATCCGTCGGCCTCCGGATTGAATGAGTATTCACGCACAGTCTCGGTCGTGTAGGTCTCGTTCCACTTGGAAGACCAGACTCCGGTGAATGACTGTATGTTGTCCAGCGGGAAGTGCCTGATTGTTATGGGTACGGCGTCCACGCCCGTGGCGTTCTTCAGGTAGGCGGTGAACGATATGTCCTTGACGGCGCGGCTGGCCAGGGCCTCGGACTCCACGCACAGTATTCCCGTAGGCGTGAGGGTTATGATGACTTTCTCGCCCTGGGCGCCCGATGTAGGCGCGGTGGAGGTAATCACTATGTCTCTCTTGCCGTCGGTGTTTGCGTCGGTTGCCGTTACAAGCGTGCCGCTGTCGTTGCGCACCTGCTTGGTGACGGTGCCCTTGATGTCGGTGGTGTTGCCAAGGTAGTTTACATACGAGACCTGCAGGGTCGAAGGGTCGATGTCCACGATGCGCCCGTCGTCGATGGATACGGAGGCGTACCACTGCAGGTCGACGCTTTCGGTGCCGTCTCCCTTGAGCGTGTACTCGGTAGGGATGATGGTGAGGTACTTGGTGTCGCTGATCTTTACCGTGGTGGCCTCCTGCGTCATGTTCGTCTCCGTCCAGGGGATGACGTGGTATTCGATGCGGAGCTCTTCGTCCTGTGCGTCAAGGGCCTCGTTGGAAGCGCCCAGCGAGGCGAGTTCTACGTCCACGATGTAGATATGGTTGCGGTCGAGCGATGTAACGGTGGATTCGTCACACACCGGAATGCGGTAGTAGCTTCGGAGCTGGTCGCCGTCGGAATCGCGGGTGTAGAATACGGACAGCAGGACATAAGGGACACGGTCGTTGTCGGCACTCCAGTCTATCGGATAAGTATATGTCACCATCGCGAAAGTGTTCTCGGTATTGTCGGAACTGGTACCCTCCTTGAAGATGGTGTAGTTGCTGCCCGAGGTCATGAGGGGCTCGTTTGCCGGCAGCGGGTCGGTGTCGTATGCTATGTCGGAGCCTGTGTAGCAGAAGTTGACGGGCTTCCAGCGGGGTTCGCCGGCTGTGCGGCCTACCAAAGCCATGTATTCCTTGATTGAGCCGTACACGGCCTTGCCGTGCTCGTCCTTCATCGGTTCCGGGTTTGGATTGGAGGCTGTGGGTTCCGGCTGCATGAGGACATTCTTCTCGTCGCTGAACTTGACGGTGACGATAATCTTCGCCGCGGCCCTCTCAAGGTCGACGTCGAACACCTGCTCCGTCTTCGAGGGGTCTATGGTCCATCCTTCTATCTTTCCGTCCATCAGGAAGTTCTTCTTTTCGGAGTACATGCAGTTGGAATAGTACATGTTGTCCGTCACGGGCGGAGTGTAGTTGAGGTAGTAGCGGAAAATCTGTGGGTCGTTGGTCGTGAGGGCCTGAAGGCCGGTAAGGTTTGCGGGAGCTGCGCCTGCCGCCGTGTGGGGGTTGTTGGCGGTTACGTAAATGTCGTAAGGCTCGCCGGTTACGTAACCCTGTTCGGCCCAGTTGCTGGCCAGCAGCTGCTTTGCCTGGTCCAGCAGGCTTTCGGAGTCGTATTTCGAAGGGTCCACGACGACTCCGGCGTCACCCGCGTTGAGGTGATACTCCTTGAACCATGCGGTGCCGGGAGCGTCTGCCTGACGCTTTACAAAGATGTCCAGGGAGCCGAAGAAGTTTTCGCGGAGGTCGTCCCTGGCGTCCACGCGGTCGTCTTTGCGGATGCCCGGATCGGTGTCCTCCACTTTTGTGGCCGGAGCAGTTTCGCTGCCGGCAACGCTCGGACGCACGGACAGCTGCGGCTCGGTTCCGGGAGCAACAGGCACTACCTCCCTCAGGCACCCTGCGCAGAGTGCGAGTGCGGCAATATAGATAAGGTATTTTAGAGTCTTCTTCATGTCTATCCTTCCTCCTCAAGCCAGTATTCGCTTGACTGCACGTCGCCGGAACTCTTGTGGTTCTCCATGTTTGCGGTGTATTCAGCCATGCCTGGATTATAAATCAGAATGGACGTATGGTCTTCGTCGCCCGGGAGGTTGTGGTTGAACGGAATGTTCACGGGCGGCTGGCCGCTGGAGCTGAGTCTTGTGAGGAAGACCTTGACGAACGGGTCCGCCATCACGGCGTCGCTTACAGGAACGACGTAGAAGTTGGTTGTCGTTTTCTCCTGCGAGGCGGGAATGTCCAGCGTCTGGGCGTGCTTGGTGTAGGTGAAGACGGGATAGCCGAGCGCGTCGGTGGTTTCCGTCATCTGCACAATGATAAAGTGGTCGTTGTTTATCTGCAGGCGCAGGTTGTCGGCGCTGATGGTCTCGAGCGTGAACATGGGAGAGTGCGTGGGCTTGCCCACGTTTCCTCCTTCGTATCCGTAGGCTACGACAAGCCATGTGTCGTCCCATGTGGAAGCCTTTTTGTCCACATCGTAGCGCAGCCAGGGTTTTTCGTATTTGAACTCGGTGAAGCCCGTTGTCTTGTAGGATATGCGGTCGTGTCCGGCAATCCAGGGAAGTACGGTGGGCTGTACGACCAGGCGGCCTCCGATGAAGTAGGCGTAGATTATCCAGCTGTGGTTGCGGGTAAAGTCGCCGGGGGCGTCCATGGTGAATGCCGTAGTCTTGCTGCGCATCGAGGTTCCGCTTCCTACCGTATAGGAAATTTCGCCGTGCAGCTGTGCGTCTGTCTCGCGGAGGTAGGTAAGGCCCCACTCGGTGAGGACACCGCCGGAAACGCCGCCGTCAATCAGGTCTTCGTAAGTCTGGGCGTCCTGTCCTGTGTAGAGAAAGTCTCCGGGAGCGGGATTGTTTGCCGGGGTGGGCAGGGAGGAGCCGCTCCAGCTCTTGTCGAGCGCTACATAACCTTCTGAGTCAAAAAGCTTTGTGAGGTATGTATGGGTGCTGTATACCTGGTCGGTGATGAGTTTCTCCCTCTGGGCGATCTGTCCCTGGAGGGTGATGCCCGTGATGTGGAATTCGTCCACGGGGACGCCTTCATCTGTCATCTGGCAGAAGACGAAGCGAAGTTTGGATACGGCCCGGGTGAGCGTTACAGTGCTGATGCTGAGCACCGGGAATTCTCCGGTAATCGGTTCGTTCTTCATGAGTCCCGCCATGGGAAGACCTGAAGCAGGCACCTCATTTACGAGCGTGGACACTCCGAACAGTTCGGTGTCAATGACGAATGCGGCAAGGTCAGTGGGTGATACCTTGGCCCAGTCTCCGCCGGCGGAGGCGAATTTGTCTATGGTGAATCCTGCTGAAGCTCCGTTTGCGACTGCGTAAA
This sequence comes from uncultured Bacteroidales bacterium, assembly GCA_946614205.1. Next base: position 10,171 of record CAMOGR010000225.1, read on the forward strand.
CGTCAACGCGCGGCAGCGGGTTTTCTTCGAGGATGGTTTTGTCTACTGCAATGGCGAAGCGTGACGCACTGCCGTTTTTGAGGCCCGTTGCGGCAAGGGCCTCTGCATCGAGTCTCTTGTAGCCGATGAGCCCGGCGCTTGTCGTGGCTCCGGTACGGAAGACCCAGATTTGAAGGTCGTTGAGCGTACGCTCGGGGGAAAGCCCTGTGTGGGTGCCTGTTTCGGCCTTGGTGAGGACTGCGTCGGGGACGCTGATGCGTACGTACAGCTGTGTGTCTTCCGGGTAGATGATTTCGCGAAGAGCGCACGACGCCGCAAGAGCCGAAAGTATCAGCGCGGCGAAGACAAGGTGTATGCGTGCGAGCTTCTTCATCAGTACATGGGTATTTCTGCTGGTGTGCTTCCCACCCATTTCATTTCTGTCTGGACTCCGATTTCCAGCTGGGGGTCACGGAGTTCCGGTATTGTGTTGTAGGCCTTTGCAAGGCTGCGTACGCTTGCGGAGACCCGTGTGATGTGGTCCTGCGTGAAGACGCATTCGATACCGTTCTTCTGGGCATC
>CAMOGR010000226.1 GCA_946614205.1 uncultured Bacteroidales bacterium
GGCCTCCCGCACCAGCATGTGGCGGATGTGGTCGTCTGTGAGAAGGGATTTCTGCTTGTCCGTCAGCTCCGGAGAAAAAGCATCGACGGCGCTGGAATAGAGCATCAGGCCGCAAATCTCCTCAAGGGTCAGCTTCGACGCCAGGTCTGCGGCACGTGTCTTTGCATCCTTCCTCCAGTCCTCGTAAACGTCAAGCTTACCGTCCCTGCTGAGATCCTTGAAGGCATATCCGTCTATGGTGAGAATGGGGACCGATGTATATCCAAGGACAGGGCCTTTAGTCTGATTGACAATCGTATATCCCTCTCCGGGCTGATAGTTTATCTCGTTTCTGCCGCAGGCTGCAAGGCAGATCAAGACCGGAATCAAGAGGCAGGACTTCTTCATTGTGCGGGCATTTGTTTTTTGAAAAAGCGGTCCACGCCAAGGGCGATGGCGCCGTCGCCGGTAACGTTGCAGGCAGGGCCGTAGCCGTCCAGGGCAAGGTAGATGGTCATGAGGAGAGCCGTCATCTCGGGAGTGAATCCCAGCATGCTCTCGAGGAAGCCGACGGATGCCATGAGGACACCGCTCATGACGCCCGGCGAAGCGACGGTAGCCACTGCGAGTATAAGCATGAAGTTAAAGAACAGGCCGAAGGAAATGGGCTGTCCCACCATGAGGGCGACCGCAACGGCCGTAGTGGCAAGCTTGATGACGGAGCCACACATGTGTACATTTGAACAGAGCGGCACCACGAAATCGGCGACTTCTTCCGACACACCGTTCTTGAGGGTGCATTTGGTGGTTACCGGAATCACTGCCGAAGACGAACAGATAGAGAAGCCGGTAAGATACGCCGGGAACATATTCCAGAGGCATTTGAAGGGGTTTTTACCCGCAATGATGCCCGCAATCACATACTGGACGACAAGATAGAGTATGGAAAGTACGACGCCCGTTGCGATGACCTTCACTCCGGAGCCCATTACCACCGCCATCTTGCCGGATGCGCTCATCTCGCACATCATTGTAAGGATGTAAAGCGGCATCAAGGGAATGATGGCCTTCTCGATGGTCATCTTGACCACCTCGCCAAACTCATTGAACCAGTTTCTGAGGGTGTTTCCCTTCATGTAGATGCAGCAGATGCCAATCATGAACGAAAGGCACAGGGCGGTGAGCATATCGCACAGGGGCTTTATCTTGAGGTCAATATACGGTTCGAAGGTCTTTGCCGTCGCAGCATCGGTCTGCAGGTCGCCCACCCCGAGGATATGCGGGAACAGGGCGGATGCGCTGCCGTAGGCGAACAGCCCCGCCAGGACGGTGGACACGTAAGCCACGCCCACGACGACGAGCAGCATCTTTCCGGCACCCTTGCCGAGCCCGTAAATGGCCGGCGTCACCAGACCAAGCACCAGGAGCGGGACGATGAACTTGAGAAGCTGCGCAAACAGCACGTTGAAGGTCTTGAAAAGCCGCACAAGCCAATCGGGGGCGATGAGTCCGAGAAGCGAACCGATGGCAATGGCGATAAGGACCTTTACAAAGAGGGAAAGTTTTATCTTTTTCATAAGTCAACAATTGCAGTATGTTCTTCGCCACGGCTGTCCTTCCAACTCAAGCGATAAGTTCCTTTAAAGCCGCGCCAACGCACCTCACCGCTCCGGCCGGCCTTCACTTCGAGACGGGTACGCCACTCGTGAAGAATCAATTCTTCCAGCGCATTATAGGCCGCTTTGGGGCGCATATCCCGGTGAAAAAGGCCCGACGTAGAGGGCTCTCCCGGGAAGCCGCAACCGTCTACCAGGTTCCACCAGGTGATGGCGAACATTTTTTCGCCACTGAACCACAGACGGTAAAGGTTTCGGGCGATGATGGCCTGAATCATCTCTCCGCGATTCCCTTCCGTGGGGGCTGTAATGGTAATTTCACTGATGCAAATGGGAAGATCCGGTGCGGAGAGCCGTTTCATGAGGTCCCAAACGTACTCCGGTGTCTGAATGGCGGCGCCTTCGGCAATCTGGCGGCACTGATCCGGGTCATAAAGATGCATCTGGGAGCCGATGGCCTGTACGCCGTACCCTTCCTCCAGCAGCGTCTGCACCTGGCGGGGATAGTCGTCCGTATCTACATAGTCGTTGATGCATTTCAGCTGGGTTTGCGGAATCATCTCATCCGCGATGCGCCAAGTCCGGCGGGTATAATCTCCGGGGAGCAGCATATAGCGGCTTTTGGTAAAAAGGTCCCCGGGAACCTGTACGCCCGCACGCCAGTCCTTGCAACTTTCGTTCACCACGTCATAGCTGGTCACTGCCGGATGGTCTTTGTAATGGTCAATTATATTACGCACATGGGCGTCAAAGGTGTCTCCAAGAGCCTTCCCGTATCCGGGAAGCAGCTGTGCCAGTTCCGCAGGGGAAAGGAACTCATAGCGCGCAGAGCGCGGGACCTTGCTTTCAAACAGGGAAACGTCTTCCAGGGAATCCAACAGGGCCCGTTCGGAATATGGCGCCAACTGGTGCAACCAACGGGGATTGTTGGTGCCGCTGCCCCAGGCCAGGGGATGCAAGTGTACGGCAACCCCATGCGCGGCGCACCACTCCACGATGGGGTCTGAAGCCGGACGCCGCCAATGTGGTTGGGCAAATGGTTTCTTCTTGAACGTATTCCAGTATTCTTCGCTATCACGGAATTCGCCACTGTAACGCATGGGCGACTCACGGAACCATTGGAAATCGCGCCAATAAAGCCCCACCGTAGCCCGGTTGAACAGCGTCCCGAATAGCTCCCGATAGCGCTCATTTGCCTCCGGCGTCCCCAATTGGTTAAAGTTGAACGTGGAGGCGCCAAAGAGGAAAGCCGATGAGACCTGTTCCACCTGAACCGGCGTACCACGCTTGAGGCCGGGGATTTTGACAAAGCCATCGGCCTTACGGTTGCGCTCGATGTCGGCATCGATCCGCGCCTGGACCTCATCGTTCCACAAAGCCCAGTAGGCAGGGCTCATCACCCCTTCCGTATCTTCCGACGCCCGGTGCGGTATGGCCGGCTGGGCAAAGGCTAGGGATGCACACAACAAAGCAAGGGTCAATAACACGAATCTTTTCATAATAAACCAAATCCAAAATCATAAGTGTTTCCCTCGGTGTCCTGCCAAGGGGTCATATCCTCAGGGACATCTTCCAGTTGCATTTCTACCTCGTCCATTGATGCGGGGAACTGCATGGGAAGGCGGCCCGAGGCCCTGTATGCGCCGGAGACAATTTCCAGGAAAGCCTTGCTCCGCACCCCGAACGCAACGAGGATGGCATCGGCCCAGGGTTCAAACTCCATCACTATAGGACGGGTGGTCTGAAGAAGGACGACAACCGGCCTTTCTCCCATCAGCGCTTTGGTTTCTTTCACAAGGGAAAGATCCGATGCGTTTTCCACATCAATGCGCCGTCCTCTGTAGCTGCGGTTGGTACTCTGCTCCGCCGGGTCGCCGCCGGCAATGGAAACGGCTCTGGCCCGGGTAGCGGTATAGGCCGAATACTGCAAGGAGATGGGCATGTACTGACCATCCTTGTAGCCAATGCCTCCTTCAGGTTCTGTAATCGCTACCAGCGCAAAATCGGCCTCTGAAGGGTCTTCAACCAGTGTATAATGCCGGGCGACTTCCGCAGTATCCAGAGAATAGCCAACGTACGGCGCTTTCTTCAGGCGACCGGTCATGGAATAGACGCCGGGGATTTTGCGCTGCGGGATATATACCTTGGCGCCAGTCTGTACGGGAAGTGAGCCCCCACGGTTTTTAAGCATCACGACGCTTCTCCGCTGGGCTTCCTCCCCGAGCGCCTGTGCCTCCGGGTCAGAAAGCACGTCCAGAGCCACTGCAGGATCCCGGTAAGGATTCTCAAAAACGCCGCTACGGAAGAAGGAAACAAGGATTTTCCGCGCCGAGTCTTCCCAGCGCGTCCGTGCCGAAGCCGCTCCGTATTTATCGCACCAGAGTTGATATGCCTCCATAATCCAGGAAGCATAAACGGTCCCGCCAAACTCGTCCACACCCGCTTCCAGCGCCTTCAGGATGCGTTCTCCTTTGGTAAGCGCCTCCACGCCATAGCATTTGCCGCCGGTGGTGAGAGGGTCGCCGTTGTAGTCCGCAACGATGCCCCAGTCCGTACAGACAATCCCTTCGTATCCGTATTGTTTCTTTAGAAGTGTATCGATGATATAGCTGCTGTAACTGTTTCCCACATTCTCACCAGAAGGATCCTGCCCGTAAGAAACAGTATAATAAGGCATTATGCCGCTAGCCTCTAAACAGAAAGCGTCCATGGCGGTCTTTAGCCGTCCGCCTGGAAATACTGCATATTTACCAATCGAAAGATGGGCATCTCGTCCACCCTCACCGGCACCGCCGCCTGGCCAATGCTTGACAATGCAGTTTACCTCCGGCTGCAGGGTATGGATATAGGCCGATGAAAGCTGCCGGACTAGCTCCGGATTCTCCCCGAAAGTGCCCGGCACACGTCTCCAGCGTGGATCTGTGGCCAGGTCGGCCTGGGGAGAAAGCGCCGTCCCAAAGCCCAGGGCGCGATATTCTCGCTTGACGGTCCGTGCGAAGTTGATGACAATGGCAGTATCGAATGTTGCAGCAAGTCCAAGCGGCGTTGGCCACTGTGAACAGATGCCGCCGGAGCCGGCGTTGAACTCATCGGTGGCCTTGATTTCGTTGCGGGGGTCCGTGCAGTTCAGGGCGGGAATTCCCCAGGGCAGGCTTTCGCAAATCGTCTGCACCTTGTTGTTCCAGCGGGCGATGGTTTCTGGCCCGTCGGAATGTGCCAGCAGAATCTGGCGGGTATCAAAGTTCACGAGGGCTTCGTGCAGCCTGTCGCAGATATCGGAAGGCTCGGCTCCGCTCTCCTGATAAGGTTTTCCGTTATAGGTAATGCCGCTCACGCTCATGGAGGAAATGCCGGGCACATTCACTGTATGGCCGATGGTCATAAGGCCGGAAAGATACTCCGGCGCCAGTTTGGCCGCCAGATCGGCTGCCCGTTCCTCCGGTGAGAGCCGCCAGTCCTCATAAGGGTCCAGCACCCCGTTGCGATTGTGGTCTTTGAAGCTTTTGACGCCCTCACGCAGTAGCGGCACATCTACATAAGTGAGCGTGGGCCCGCCTTTCTGGGAGAGTTCCAGGTAGCCGTCCTTGCTTTCAACGGTCGTGCAGGCGACAAGCGCGAGCGAAGTCCACAATAACCATTTACCACTCATGATGCCATTCGGTATTGGATGAAGTCGATATTACAGCACTACGCTCCAGCAAGAACACCGGACTGTCCCATACAGGAAGACTGTATGTCCTGGTGGGGTTGTTGGGCGAGTAGTGGTAGCGGTCCAGGGAGAAGATGCGCCCGGTGACGGGTTCCACCAGGACAGGGTTCTCGAGTTTGAGCCCTTCTATGGCAATACGTGCCTTCTGCCATTCCAAGGCCGATGACGGCTTGTTCCCGGAAAGATACAGCATGGCGCCCGCCAGTTTCCCGTCTTTCCGGAGGCCGATGACCTTCAGCGGCTCCTGCAGTGAAGCGGTAAAGGACACTTCGGTGGGTTCCACGGCGTCCGGCAGCAGATTCACCATGTTCCTGACGGCATAGAAAGAGGGCTTTTTGTAAATCACCTTGCCCTTGAGGCTGGTGCAAAGAAGGCCGAAGGACTGGCGGAAATCCGGATACACCAGGTCCACCATGGTGAAGATGGAAGACGGCTGGCCCAAGGCAAAGTCGCAGGCCATGCGCCTGAGAATCACCTTCGCCTGGGAATACTCCGTCCATTCGTTGAATTTGAGCGCATGCGCCCATCCCAGTTCCGACGGACAGCCGCTTTCGCCCATCACGACCTTTACGGAGGGGTCGAAGGCATGCACCCTTTCGGTGAGGAGGCGGAAATCGTAGTCCCCCTCGTCCGGGTTTTCAAAATACTTGTGAAGGCTCACGATATCAAAGAGCCCCGGGCTCAGCGCCTTGAGGGCCTCGTCCAGAAACGCGTAATCCAGCGATGCCAGGGCAAAGGCTGCAATCTTTGCCGACGGATCGGCCTTGCGGATAATGGGGGAAGTGGCCTTGAGAAGTTTTACATAACGCTCCGGGTGGCCGGCGTTCACGGCGATATTGGGCTCGTTCCAGACTTCATAACAGTGTACACGGCCCTTGAAGTGCTCCACGACGGCCTGCACATACTTTTTCCATGGGCCGAGGTCCGAGGGAATTGCATTGCCAAGGGTGTTGCCGTCTCCATAAATAGGATTGCCATAGCAAAGGCACATCCAAGGTTGGACATTCTGCTCCAAGAGGCCGTCCACAATGACGTCGAGCCATGCAAAGTCATATTTGCCCTTCTCCGTCTCCGTCTTGGCCCAGCCGCTCTGGATGCGGGCGTAACCGACTCCCAACTGCCCCACATACTGCTTGTATTCATCGAAGACGGCCATATCCCTGTCCAGGCACTCGCAACCAACAGACCAGCGCCCTGCGCGAAGCGAAGCATCGGCCTCGAGAACTCCCACCTGCGAGAGAGGCGGCGCAGCCTGCAAGAACTTCTCGTACGTGACGGAAGGCCCCACCTGCGCACTCAAGGGCAGGATAAAGGTCAGAACGCATAGTGTCAGAAGGCTCTTTTTCATAAGTTATAGAGCTTGATCCTGTAGATTCCGGAAACCTTGAAGAGTTCCTGGCAGGCGGGACGGAAGCGGCGCTGGAAGCTGAGACCGTAGCAGGGGGCGCCATCCGGGAGGTCAAGCCGGCCGCGGAGGTAGAGCATGTTGTGGTGACCGGTTTCGTCACCGTTCAGAACTTGCCAGCGCTTTCCGTCACGCAGTTCCTCACAGAAGGCGATTCTCTCCGACGGGCCGAAGTCTATCCAGGCTCCGACGCCGGCGACGGTAAATTCGTCCGGGGCAGTCTGGACAATGATACCGTGAGCGTTTTTCTCCCCTTCTATGCAGTGGACGCAGAAAGTGTAATTGCCCAAAGACAGGGCGAATACCGAGTCGGGGGCGTCCTTTTTGTCGATACGCACAAAGCCGCGCATGGGGTGCCCTTCACAGACAAGCGGCATCATCTCGGAAATCACCTTGCACTCGGCGGTGAAATAAGGATCGTCGAAGTGTTCCTCATAGCCGAAGCCGAAAACGCCTTTGGCTCCGGCTTCTCCCAGGGCATACCAGTATCGGCCTGCCTTACAATTGGTTTCCGGGATAAAGAGGGGCTGGCCGTCGGCGTACGCCGCGCACATTTCCCTCAAATCCGGGCCGTAGATATCCGGAGAGAGCCAGTCCAGGTGAGGAGTGTTCTTTTTCCAGACGTCCAGAACGGCCACGCGGGGGCCTCCGTTGGGATATTTGCCGTAGGCTTTGTCGGCATCGGCCAGCCAGGCGTTGGTGAAAAGGGGAATGTCGTAAGCTTCCTTTCCGGCGGCGGCAACTGCATCCACATAGCGCGCATAGGCCTCAGCCATAAAGTATTGCGGGGCCAGCGGATCGTCGGAACGGCTCCAGGAACTCTCCTCCCATGCCTTGATGCCGGCGGGAGAATAATCCCGTTCGGCAAACACTCCCACTTCATTTTCCACCTGGACGCAAAGGACGCGACGGGCTGTATCGGCCTTTTTCAGATGCGCCATCAGGGCCTTGAAAGCAGTAGCGTCGGCCTCACGGGCAGCTTCGCAGAAGGGCGAGATGGGACTCGTCTTCTCCGCCACATCGGTCGGCGCCCGGAAATAGGTGACGGTATCGCCCTTAACCCAAAGAGGCGGGTAGGAAGACTCGCCGTTTTTCCATGTGCCGAACCACAGAAGGCCCAGATACAGATTCCGTTTGTCTGCCGCCTTCAAAAGATAATCCACCAGCGAAAAGTCAAACCGGCCCTGCACCGGCTCCAACAGCTCCCAGCTTACTGGCGCAAGCACCATATTGTAACCAAGCTCCGCGGCCAGGTCCAGCGATGCATCTATCGACTCCGGCGTAGAGGCGTTGGAATTATGCATCTCTCCTCCCCACAGTACCGCAGGAGCGGCCCCGCGCTGAGCGCACGAAATCAGCACAAAGGCGAATGACAGCAGAATGAAGATTCGTTTCATAAAAAGTGGTTATCGTTTCACAAGAAGTATGCAGTCGGCCCGCAAAGGCTTTCCGCTGCCGCCGCCCCAGACCGTCACGGAAACGCTGTCGGAGAGTTCAAAAGTGCCGAGCGGCACCCAGTCGCCTTTCATCTGACCATCGAGCGGGATTTCCCTAGAATCTACAGTAACGTTCACTCCATCAATAATATAATGCGTCAGCGGCTCAATATCATCCACCAGATTTACATAGGAATACACATCATATAGTCCCGGCGAAGGTACCCGGGCGCCGAAGATAATGGATGCGCCCGGAGCCGATGACTCCAGATAGGAGGGGCCGTATCCTCGCTTGGACCTCACACGCGTCCAGCCGGAAGGGACGTCCATCATGGCGTCATCCATAAACAGATCGGGGACGGATCCGTCCTGCAACGGGTCCCGGGCCAGGCTCGACATCAAATCCCCAGCCGACACGTCCTGAACCGGAACGCCCAGTCGAAGCGACATGGCGGCTGCCAGGCCGGCCACCTGCCCAAGGGACATGAATACGGGTTCCATCCTCAGGGAGCCGAAAGCGATATGGCTGGCCGACACGCAGACCGGCACAAGGAGGTTGTCGCACTCTTCCCAGGTGGGAACAATGCTCCTGTAAGGAATGGGCCACGGCCCCGGAATCTTCTCCTCAACATTGCCCTCGTTCTTCACCATGCCGTCCTCCACGACGCGCCGGCAGTTATGGGAGTCCATCTTATAGGCGGCATAAGCAACGCCGTCCGGCACATTTGCAAGCCCCTCACAGTCCTTCTGGGTGACGACATAATCCGACACCATCCGGCGTCCTTCCCGCACATAAAGCTGCGGCGTCCAGTGGCCGTTTTCGGGATACTCGTCCTTGGGAAGCCCCCATCGCGCGAGTTCCTCCCGGGTCGCAGAAGGGACGCGCGGGTCCGTCATCATAAACCAGAGCAGGCCCAGCGTGTAGTCAGTGTGTGCCTGGTATATCTTGTAGCGCCCCTCATAAGAGGTTTCCAAATAGCCGGCATTCCCGCCGATATAATCGGTTGAAAAGCCACCGTAGTTGTTAACATCGGTCTTGCGCCCGGGCATAGGGCTCCAGATGAAATACTTGGCAGACGCCGGCTGTGCGGCAACCAGGCGTGCAAGCAGCTCATAGCGCGTAGAATCATAACCGGAAGGTCTTGTAAGCGGAATCCGGTTTTCCAACGAATCCGTGAGACAGAGACGGAGATTGTATGCCTGCAGCAAACTGTCTCCTTCGCCTTCATCTCCTGCCGGCCCTTCCATTATACCGGGGAGAAGCCCGCTTGAGGGGTCTCCAGGTACCACATACGGGTCCACGCCGTCCGGGAACTGATGGCCTGTGGCAATATGGCGGCCGTTCCAGCTTTCTCCGTATTGTGCCGACGATTCCCTCCCGACGGCATAACTCACGCCGGAGGCAGGCAGCAGGTCCCCTTCATAGCTGGCATCGATAAACACCTTGGCCCGGATCAGCGGCCCCCGCCCAATCACCCGTCCCTCTCCATCGAGGCGTATTGTATGCATGAGGGTGATGTGCTTGCCGCGTTTGCGAAGTCTGTCCATGCCGGTATGGCGCAAAACGCTTATGCGGGGATGCTCCAGATACGTATCCATCACCTCCTGCGCCACATGAGGCTCGAACACCCAGCTTTCCAACTTGCCGTAACGCTTTCCAAGCTCCCGATAGAACTGCCGGGAAAGCCCCTGAACCACCTGTTTGTTTCCGATGTCGGTGAGGCCGAGACCGCCGGTGGTGAGCCCGCCTATATGTGCTGAAGGTTCTACCACGACCACATTGCATCCCTCCAGGGCTGCGCTTCTTGCAGCCACCACACCGGCCGACGTACCGCCGTATATGCACACATCATACTGCTCCACGCACGAAAGTGCCGACAGCCACACGCCGCCCAGCAGGATGATATGCGCAAGGAACCTCATTTTGTCAGGATTTCCATTATAGGGTCCTTGACCGATTCCATCCACAGAGTGTAGCCGTAGGAATCGGGATGGGAGCCGTCGGAAGTAGCCTCGTGGCTGGGAGCGCTGGCGTTGGTGGTGTTTATCCAATAGACGTTGGGATACTTGGCAACCATCTGCTGCATCATCTTTTCCGCGTTTTCGCGCTTGGCGTGCTCCCGGGCGTCGTAGGAAGCGCTGAAATTGCGTTTCTCGCGCCTGATTGTCTGAAGGAAAATGAGCGGAATGCCGGGGCGCTCCTTGACGAAGCGCTGGATGAAGGGTTCGAGGCGCTCCTGCACTTCCTTCGGTGAGGGATTGGAGAAGGCATCAAAGATGAATGCATCTACAGGTTCCCCGGCAAGCAGTGCGTCGGCAAAATAAGGCTGGAGCTTGCAGTTGCCGCTGAAGCCAAGGTTGATGAAGTTGTACCCAGTGGCACGCGCGAGCTGGGCTTCCCAGGTCATGGCGCAGCGTCCCGCGCCGGAACCGTGGGTGTAAGAGGAGCCCCAGACGGCAATACGGCCCTTGAATGGCTTGGAATCAGCCTCAATCCAGCTTTCCTCCGTCGTTACGATATCCAGGGACTCAATCTGGGAGAAAAGCGGCAGATACAGCAGACAGTGCTTTTCGGCGTTGCCGCAGTCCGAGATGAGTTCCACTTCATGAGGCTCGCCGGGCGTATTCTTGCCCGGATATCCGTTGCCGGCCCACAGCCACTGTCCGTCCTTTTGCATGTACAGATCAAAGCCCCTTGCCGATATGGGGCCCATGTTTCCGCCGTTTGCGGCCTTGACACGCCATACGACGCGCACTCCTATGCTTTTGGAGTTGGTGGAAAACGCTACCGCGAGGCCGGCTGAATATTTGGCCTGACCTTTCTCGCCATCCGTCATGCCATCACGTTCGTCCAGGCGGTCCCACGGATGCGCGGTCTGAGTATATTTCCCCACAACCGTAAGGCTGAGGGCGTCTGTGTAACTGCGCTGCGCCTGCACGTCAAGCGCAATGAGGCAGAACAGAGTTATGACTAAAAACTTTCTCATTCAGCAAATTTAACGATTCCGGCCCAGCCGCCTCCGGGGGCAAGCCGTATTTTGAGGGTGGATGCGTTCTCATAGATACGCTTCTGCCAGGACTGAGCGTTCCGGGATGCGTCGGGGCCGTCTTCCCAGGCTTCGACTGAGATCTCTCCACTCGCTTCGCCCGGTCGAGACAGGGAAGAAAGGTCGATGGAAAAATCCCGTGCAGTCCAGTCGGTCATGGCGCCGATGTACCAGACATCCCCCTTGCGCCGTGCCGTGACGATGTACTCCCCTATCCGGCCCTCCAGCACACGGGTTTCGTCCCATACCGTAGGGACACGGTAGATGAATTCCGCACACTCCGGTTCAGCCTCATACCGGCAGGGTCCGTCGGAAATCATCTGCATCGGACCGTCAAAAACAACGTACTGGGCAAGCTGACGGCAACGGGTACCCTGCGACATAGGTGCCGGCTTGTAGGGGACGAAGGTCTCCCGTGTGCCGTTGAGGAATGCTCCGGGAGTATAGTCTCCGGGGCCCGCGACGAAGCGGATGAAGGGCAGCGTAACATCGTGGGTGACCATGTCATACTGCGGATATGGACGGTTCCTCATCTGCTCCAGCCCGAAGATTCCCTCATAATTGAGGATGTTGGGGAACTGCTTCTGAAGTCCCGTAGGTGGAGGGCAACCGTGCAGGTCCACCAGCAGGTGATAGCGTGCAGCCGTTTCAGCCACCCGCCGCATATCCTCCTGGATAATCTGGTCGTTGCGCTCAAAAAAGTCTATCTTGAGGCCCTTCACGCCCATGGACGCATAATGCATGCACACCCTTTCCAGGTCCTTCATTATGGCGGTGTAGCCCGCCCAGAGGATTATTCCGACGTTTTTTTCGGCTCCGTAGCGGATAATCTCGGCAAGGTCTATCTCGGGCACCACCTCGAAGAGGTCGTCGGCATACCTCACGGCCCAGCCTTCATCCATAAGCACATACTCTATCCCGTGCCGGGAAGCGAAGTCGATGTAGGCCTTGTACGTCCGGGTGTTGACTCCCGGCGTAAAATCCACGTTCCCAATGGCAAACTGGCTCCACCATTCCCACGCCACCTTCCCGGGCCTCACCCAGGAAAAATCATTTTTGGCAGGCGGAGCGAGGCGCGTCACCAGGTCGTTGGTAACCAGAGACTTGTCATCGCGGGCGATGCAGACCACTCTCCAGGGGAAAGTCCTGGCCCGCCCGTCACACCTTGCGATGTACGGCTCCCGGGACGTCACAATCATCTGCAGGTTGCGTTTGCCTCCCTGCTGCAAGCTTGCCGGATACGGAGCAAAGTCAGCCTGAAAACCACTGCCGAAAGGCTTGAGGAACATTCCGGGATAGGCGTTTACATCCGATTCGGCAATTACCATGCGTACTCCCCGGCTCTCCACAAGGGCGGGAGTGACGACGAGAGGAGCCTTGGACAGATGGCTCATGTCCACCGGTTTGTCGTACTGGCCGGGCTTGACATCCAAAAGTGGTTTCCCGGTCCCCCAGATGGGGAATCCCTGACGGGAATAGAGATTCTGGAAGTCGTCCTGATAAGGGTCCTTGTTCTTGTGGGTATAGGAAATGGTGGCCTTTGCCAGGGCGTCGAAACCAAAGCCAGCCTGCTCGGAAACGACAGTGTAAGGCTGTCTGGCGGCAGAAGACCAGCGCCAGGCCACACCGTCATCGAAGGCCCGCGCCTCGAGCGAACAGCCCTCAAAGAGCATCGTCACGCATCCGGCGGTCTTTTTGACTTCCAGCAACTTTCCAGTTCCGAAAACCGTTCCGTCGGAAAGGGTCATCGCTATGCGCGACGGTGCAATGACCTCCTTTCCGTCGCATACAACCCTGTAGAATACGCCTTCCTGCCTTTCCTGAAGCTCAAGGCTTATGCTACCGTCGGCAGAGACCGCCTTTTCCCATGCGAGGCGCTCCGGGGCGTCCTCAAAACGCACCATGGCAGTAAGCGGGAAATGGTCTGAAGGATAATGACGGGTGCCGTCGGCGGTGGGGAACTTGTCACGCCTGACCCTGTAATCAACGGCCTGGAAGCCGTCGAGCATGATATGGTCGGGATGCCATTTGGTCCAGTCCTTTTCGTCCTTGGTGTTCTGGGTGCCCCATTCACGATCCTCGAATTCAAGCATATCGTCGGCGTAGAAGCGGGTATAGACATCTTCCCAGCGGCCCGCGGATATGTTTGCCCAGTCTGCAGACTTATGGGAGACATTGAGGTCACCCACCAGTATGGACGGGATGTCTTCGGGTACCAGCGCTTCGGCGCAGCGGCGGATTTCCTGGAGGTTGAGTATGTTCCCCCTGTTGCGCGGCCATTCGTCATCCTTGTATTTCTGAGGCACGACGGTATGCGTGTTCAGGAAATAGAACTCCCGGCCACTCGCCTTGTCGCGGAACAGCGCCCAGACGCAAGGCTTGCATACGTGTTTGGGCTCTCCGGCCCTTGTCCGGGACCTTCCGGGGATGCCGCCGGTCCAGAATATTCCGGTCCTGAGGGTGTCCAGCCTGTCCCGACGGTAGGCGATGGCTACGTCGTAGGATATGCCCTTGTCGGTATTTGGGTAAAGAATCCAGTCGTAAACGTCCTTGCGCTGCGCCACCAGCCTGCGTACGTCCAAATCTCCTTTTACGCCCCAGATGCTGTCGCACACTTCCTGTACGCCCAGCGCATCGCAGTCCATCGCGGCAATCATGTCAGCAACTGCCGTCGCGCTGTTGCACCAATACCTCTGAGGTCCGGCCACGACTCCAGCCTTGCCCTTCTCTATAAATGATTTTCGGGACCCGGACGTACACAGGTTAAAACTGCCGACCTTGATTGGTTCTGAAGCATAAGCACTTACGCTTGCCGACAGAAGAAATAGAACTAAAAGCTTTCTCATCTCTGCGTCACGGTTCCTGTGGAAACACATCCGGTTTCCGAATAGTTTGCAATGGAGTAAAGCCCGGTTACGGGCTTGGCGTAAATTGCTGAATGAGCGGCGATATCCACCATTATTCCGCCGCTGAAGGAGCAATCCGCAAGAGCTATAGTGTCTACCGAAGAGTCACCCGTGGCAAAACCAAGGATGCCTCCGCAGCGTATGACACCGGTCGAGGGAGACCCGTCCAACAGTATGCTGCCGCCATTGCTGCAGGAGTCGACGCGCCCAGTGACAACGCTGCCGGCGATGCCGCCTATGTTCTGGATATGTGACGTCGATGCAGCCTGATGTATCGAACCTTCGTTGGAACAGGCAGACATGTCGTTCTGGCTGCTGCCGGCAATACCTCCAAGGTTTATGTTTCCGAGCACCTTTGCCGACGCTTCGACAGTAACGCTTCCGACATTTACACAACCTTCGATTACACTCGTATGCACGGTACCCATATTGCCTGCAATGCCGCCGGCGCTTGCGCTTTTGATGTTGCCGAGAAGGGAAACACTTCCCTCGTTGCGGCACCCTTTAACCGAGACAACATCGCTGCTGGCATAGGTGTAGCCCACGATTCCGCCGGCATATACTACAGCCGAGCCATCCCCGGTCACCGAGACGGAAGCCCGGTTGACGCTGCACTTTATAGTGCCTCGGGAAGCGTAACCTGCAATTCCTGCGGCAGCTACGCTCTTGCCCCATTGACTGTAGGACAGCGAGCCCTCGCTGACGCAATTGTCTATCAGGCCCCCCGTATACACGCGGTTGGCCAGTATTCCCGCCCAGTATTTGCTCTCGTCACCGGCAATGTCGGAGGCGCTGCCGATGCTGACGTTCCCCTGTACCGTAAGATTCCTCACGCAGCCGGTGAGTTCCTGAACGAAGGCCCTCTTCAAGCCGGTCACCCTGTGTCCTCCGCCGTCGAGTTCTCCGGTGAATCCCTCCAGGGGAGTCCATCCTGCGCTGAGGTCGATATCGGCCACCAGACGGGCCCGGAGAGCCTTTTCGCCAGCAGCCACGCGTGCGGCGAAGGCCAGCAGGTCGGATCGGGACGCTATTGCGATGACCGGTTCGACGTTGGCTGCGAACTCAACGGAACCAAGTTCGTAGATACGGCCGGCAGCGAGCCTCTTGCCCACAAAGGCGGTAAGGTTCATGCAGCTGCCGTCGTTGGTATAAACATCGAGGCTGAGGCCCTTGGCATGAGTGCCGGGCGCAACCACGAAACGGAAGGTCTTTCCGCCGCTGAGACTCACTCCGCCGGAAGGCACTGTCATCTGTACGCAGTCTGCGACGCTGCTGACTGGACTCCCGTCGAGCGAACGGAGCGACAGCCCGGCCACGCTCACCGAACCTGTCAGCGTAAACGCTACGATGCAGCTCTGATGCTTCATGGTAAACGAAGTACCGGAGCTTTCGGCCGCCATGGTCATGTAGCCGCTGCACACATTGTCGGACAGGTATTCCTGACTGGAGGGAATGCCGTTGCCGTACTCGATGCGGAACGGCGCAAGCACACCTCCGGGGAAGTTGAAGCTGGCGGTACGTCCGCCGGCCTGGGAGGAGGTCAGAGGTTTGGACCGGACTCCGTTGACCGTTATGACATCACCTTCGCTCCAGAAAACCGGATACGCTTCGCCAGACTTGGGGCCGAGCGCAGTCCTGGTCTGAGCGTCGGAAGGCATGGATGCCTCAAGCGCATAGACCCGGGAGAGGTGAGGTTCTTCTTTTGCGCACGACAGGGCGACGAGTGTCGCAAGCGAAACGGCAATCACAAAACTCTTTCTCATACGCATCAGAAGTTAAGAATGACTTTTATGGGGAAATGGTCGGAGGGCCAGTGCTGAGTGCCGTCGGCAGTGGCAAAGGTCTCACGGCCGACCTTGTAATAGGATGGGGTGAAGCCGTCGGCAAGAATGTGGTCGGCCCGCCACGAAGACAGGCCCCAGCCCTCTTCGTTCTTGCTTGCGTTCATGGTCCCCTTGAGCCTCTGGTCGTTGTAGGAAAGGCTTCCGTCGGAGAGCATGATATCGTACACATCCTTCCAGCGGCCGCTCACAAGACGGTCGTAGTTGCCACCGCCGTCTCCGGCATCGACGTTCATGTCGCCGACGATGACGGAAGGCAGATTCCCGAGGCATACCTGCGGCGCCACCCAGCCTATGAGCTCTTCGATATTGCGCCGCTGCGCCAGATATGGATCGTCGGCCGATCCTGCATTCGGAAGGTCCAGATGCGTGGAAACGAACACGAACTGCTTGCCGCTGGCCTTGTGGGTGAACTTTGCCCAGACAGCGACTCTGTTTGTGCCGTATCCGTCAGCGGGCGCGCCTGCTTCCGTCCTTTTGCCCGTAAGCCAGTACCGTCCGCTGGAAACCAGGGTCAGGACGCTGCTCTTGTAGATTATGGCTTCGGTGTTGCTGAGTCCGTTTGCAGTAGTATTGCGGGGGAACAGGCTGTCGTAGGTGGTATTGGCGCCGTTGTAAATGACCCAGGAGTATCCCGGGAGCTTGGAATTGAGGGTATGTACGTTGCCGTCGTAATCTTCGCGCGGGCTGGTAATTGAAGTCCTGAAGCCCCTGCTGGTTATTTCCTGCAGGCCCATCACGTCGCAGTCAAGCCACTTGATCATGTCGGCAACAGCGCTGTAACTGTTGGCCCAGGAGCGTTGCTCCGATACGGTAGCGTCACCATCCATGACGGTTTTGCGGGCTTCCGGCGACCAGATATTGTAGGTTCCGGCCTTAATGGAAACGGCCGCAGTAGCGTCTCTCGACTCCATGTCTGAAGTGCCGGCGCTGCCATCCAGATCTATCTCCCCGGAGCTGAAGGCATCGGAAGCAGTAAATGCTATCTCCTTGCCTGCCTGATAGTTGATTGCAGGAAAACGACAGACGCGAGTAGTGGGAAGCTCAACCCCGGAAGTAAAGAAACTCAGTGCCATGCTGGACCCGTCGCTGCCGTGCACAATGGCCTTGATGCCCTTGGAATAGGAGCCAAGAGGCACCGTGAAAAGGATATCGGTTCCGTCCTGCGAGAGTGCAAGACCGTCGCCGAAACTGTAGTTCATGCCGCCCGAAGCACTGCCGGAGGGCACCAGATCGTCATCGGGCCCGTTCAGGGTAAAGTCGCCGCTGAGTTTCTCCCCGCCCGGGCAACTGAATTCCATTCCAAGAAGAGTCGCACTCCCCTTGAATTCGAACCCTACGACTGCCGCGCATGCATGAAGGGAGACTCCGCCATCGAGGCTGCCAGTACGCCCGAAGAGCGGCATGGACCCGGGACTGACTGTGCCGTTAACATGACTTTGCTGCCCCGGAAAACGGATAATTCCCTCTCCTGCAGCAGGATACGTCACAATGTAAGAAGCCGCCGAAGCAGGAGTCTGCCGGAATATGAAGGTCGCGGTCTGCTTCCCGTCATAAGCAGCGTCGAGCGGCTCCGACGCAGAAGAATTAATCTGTATCCTGTCCGCGGCGCTCCACAGCACGGGATACTTGCCGGCATCATTCTTCGCGCCCAGCCGGACCTTGGTTCCAAGCTCCTGCACGCCCGCCTCGAAACGGAATTCGGTTTCCCGCACATCACCGGGGCCGGTGCATGCGGCAAGGAGGACAGACAATATCAGAATGTATCGTAGTTTCATAATTCGTATCCGTAATCAATTTCGGTCATTTCTTCAAGGGAAACCGGAATGCCCCCGTCGGCCGGGTCGACAGGGTCGTCAGGGTCGTCGGTATCGTCAGGGAGATTGGGTACCGGAGATACGAAAGAAATGGGCGCAAGCGCATACATCTTGCCGGTTTCCAGGGTTTTGCCGAATCCGAAGCTCCATCTGAGGACGGTCCCCTGAGGGCTTCTGGCACTCAGCGACAGGCCTTTGGCGTAGGTCCCTGGCTTGATATACCAGTAAACGGCCAGCGGAGCATCCATCGAAAGAGATGCAGGAGAGGCGAAAGTACGCTCAAGGCTCCCCGCACTGCTTGCCGCAGAAAGGGCTCCCGAAGGGAATGCCACGGAAAAAGTGCCTCCTGGAGCCTCTCCACCAAGGGATTCAAGCGTAAGCGAAGACAGGGATAGCTTACCGTACAGCTCTACATAGATGCCAGCCGTAAGCTGATGGAACTGTGCCACCTCGTCCAGGGACTGATTTACCGCATACATTGCCGGAGTCGCGCCGTCGAGCTCAACGGTAGCGTCCGTACTGCCGGGATACAGCATGTTGAACGGAGCATCGGACGAAAAACCGCTGAACGAAAACACAGCTTCGCCGCTGCCGGCGAACGTGGCGCCGAGGGGATTGCTCAGATTGCCGTTCACGCTTATCCGGTCCCCTTCCTGCCACAGGACGGGATAGAGGCCGGAATCCTGCGGACCGGCGGCGGCTTTAGTTGTCCCTGCGCATATCCTTGTATGCACCTGCGTGGGAGCCGGAGCGTCTCCGCCACCGGTGCAGGAAAGCAGGAGCGATGAGGCCGCGCCAAGTATGAATTTCAAGCTTTTCATTACAAATCAATACCTTAATTCGGCAACCACGGGGAAATGGAGAGAAGGATAAAAGAGAGAGCCGTCGGCGGTAGGGTATTTCTTCCTCAGAACCATATACGACCTCACTTCAAACCCGTCCTCGAGTATATGGTCCGGACGGCCGCCCTGCAGTTTTTCGCCGCTGGCGTTGTTGCATGTATCTTTCTCTTTTATGGCTTCTTCACTCAGGGCTCCCTCTTCGTGAAGCACGTCGTGCGCATCGAACCAAAGGGAACCGGTAAGGACCTTGTAGCCATCGTGCGAGGGCGCGTTACGGGAGTTGATGGCGATTACCGACGGCATTCCGGAAGGAACGATGTCGTAGCGCATGTAATTCACCACGTTGCGGCAGTTTGCCACATTTATCTCGTGATAAACCACCTTCTGGCCCTTGTGGTACTGGGTAGGACCGTTCACTCCGGCAGAAGAGAAAACGAGTTCGCGCTCCGCCTGCCTGTCGTACAGTCGCACCCACATCATGGAAGCATTGTTGCCGCCGTATTTGTATTCCTTGGCGCGCCCGGGCTTGTCGTAGGTGCCGGAGAGCCACTTTATGCCCCAGTCACGAAGCTCGAAGCGCGATGCCCTCCAGATGATTCCGGTACCGTTTACCATCTGGCCGTCCAGAGGGAAATCGGGGTTTTTGTTGCTCAGTACCAGCCAGTCGAAGTCGCCTCCGCGTTCGCGGATTATGTCAATCAAAGGCTCGGCGCCCTCACGCCTTCCGGCAATGCTGTCGCAGACGTCCTGAAGGCCCATGATGTCGCAGTCCGCTTCGATTATGGCGTCGGCTACGGCCCCGCGGCTGTTGCACCACATGCGTTGGGCTGGCATCGTTCCCTTTTCGCTCTGGGAGCGGCGGTTGAAGGAGTTGGTCAGGTCATAGGTTCCGACCCTTATTGACGTCTTCCCCCGGGGAGCCGCAGACAGGGCGGCTGCAGCCACGGCCAGCAGCATCAATACAGATAATATCCTTTTCATAACTCCAAGTCTGCTCTGATGGGATAATGGTCAGAAATGAACGGGATATGCAGATACGGCTTGCATACGACCTTGAAGTCGGTACA
>CAMOGR010000227.1 GCA_946614205.1 uncultured Bacteroidales bacterium
AATCCACTTCGCCGGGGCCGAGTTCCTTATAACAATATAAACACTTACTCATCACTGTCCTCCTTTATTGGAATTACACTTACAGCGCCAATGCAGTCCTTGCAGCATAGAAGAAGCAGGGAGAACCTGTCCAGTTCACTGATATCCGTGTTTCGCAGCGCTACATCCAGCAGCCATCCTTCCGGGATGAGGCCATCAAAGAAAGGGAAAAGAACCGGAGACTTGTAGGCCTTCTCCGATAATGGAAGCGTCAGGCTGACAGGGGCAGCATCTGAATTGGCAAGATACTCTCTGTCATAGCGGAACTCATAGCCCTCATCCGTCTCTTCAAGGATTCCGGCTGTCTTTCCTTTGTACTTAATCAATGCTTTACTCATCTCGTCTTCTTTTGAGGAACCAATTCGTATCCAAACAAATCAAAAACTTGGGCCACTTTGTCCAGACGGACCGTTGCTTTGCCCTGCTCTAATTCCCGTACGAAATTAAGGCCTACCCCTGATTTCATTGCAAGGTCCACCTGCGTGAGGCCATGCTCTTTCCGCAGGGATTTCAATACTGAAGATATGAGATTACTATTCATAATTACATTCGCTCGGATGCAAATATAAGAAATATTTCTTAAATTACATTACAACGGATGTAATTTATTGCTGGCAATCATGCATTACATCCGAAAGAATGTACTTCCCGGTGATTTTTCTTTCATTCTTAGTACCACACGTTGTCCACCACTGTCCACCTTGTCCACTCCGTCCACCGAATCCGCTGGATGAAGAATTGATCCGCGGTGGCAAGTACAGCTATGAACATGTAGACTATGAAGTGTTCGGATGCACAATAAGAGAAGATATAATACTCGAACGCGCGACCCACAGCTTATCACTGCCGATGATGACACAAGGCGTTGAATGGAAATCCCTGACTTATAGGCTGTTACCGATAATACCCCGGTCATTTTCCACCGGGCTATTTTGCTTAAAACATTGTGTAACAAAGACTTCCATTCAACGGCGGTCGCCGGCGAACTGCCATCGATGCCACAAGTCCAGCCAGCAACTGCCCCCTCAGCAAAAAAGCCACCCCTTGAGGTGGCTTGGAAGCGTGATCCCGCTGCGACGGATTCTCTGTCCGTCCGGTCACAGAATAAAGGACGGCAAGGCCCTATGGGTCAGCCATCCAGCCGGATGCGAATGCGTCCGGCATCAGTCCTTTTCGTCGTCCTATAAGTTTTCCTCAGGTTTGGGTGCAGAGCCCCCCAGGCGTTTACTCGATAACCATGTAGTACTGGAACGGTGTCCCATGCGGAGCTTCAAGTGAGTAGAGCAGTTCGCCGTTCTTGTAAAGCATGCCCTTATATTGCCCCCCGGAGAGCGCTATGTAAACATCGCCGGAGGGCGTGACTATAAGCGGCTGGTTGCAATCTTGAATAAACGAGCTGCCATTCAAGGGAATGGTATAGATAAGGTCCCCGTCTTTCCGGATGCGGATTTCTTTCCGCGTATCATCCTCAAAGGCCGTGTAAACATGCCCTCCCTGGCAGGCTACAGCGGTTCTTTCGGCGAACTCAGCCTCATCAAAACCATCCTGTTTTTCTCCATTCTTGAAAAGAACGGACCTATACACATCTCCGACGTACTCGATACTGCTGACATAGACATCTCCTTCTTCGGATACAGCCATTGTCTGGAGAGTACTTGCGGGTTTAAACAGTCGCTGCTCAATTACCTCATTGCCGGTAGTAATGGTGTAAAGAGCGAGATAATTTACATTATAACTGTCATAAATATTTGCGCAGACGAAAATGCGGCCGTCCGGATGCGTTGCCAATACGGGTTCGAAGATTTTGGTAAATGAGCCCGTAACAGGTATTTCCACGTGATGGCCGGCATAGTCGCATCTCCAGACAGTTGGCGCCTCGCTCCAAACAGGGTTAGGATTCAGGATGGCAAAGAAATCATCCTGGACACTGAGCGCACTTAAGCGCAAATCTGGATAGGGATTTGCCATTATATCAACGTAAGGCGCCCTGTCTTTACAAAGAAATACATGGTGGGATTGATCCGTATGGCCAGCCTTTTCAAGCGTATAGAGTGTTTTACCCCGTGAGTCAATGCCATAACATTCACTTTGATAGCGTGTTCTCCAGTCGCCGGTATACTCATACATGGTATTCCTGGGATCCGGCATACCGTTAACATAGCAGCCATTCTCTCCCATCCAGTAATAGATCAAGGGAATGCTGCCGGCGGTGACGGTGACGCGGCAGGAGGCCGTGAAACCGCCGTCTTTCGAGGTGGCCGTAATGGTGGCCTCTCCCTCTGCAAAGCCCATGACCATCCCTTCCTGGCTCACGGTGGCAACGCTGGGCGTATCGGAGTCCCAGCTCACATTCTGATTGGTGGCATAGGAAGGCGTGAACGTGACCGTGAGCGGGCGGGATTCTCCCACCTGGATGGTCATGGTTTCCGAACTGAGCGCGATGCCCTTTACGGCTGTGTCTTCATTCACCGTTACTTCGCACCAGCCCTGCTGGTCCTGGAAGGCATTGGAACGGGCGTAGATGCGGGTGCTGCCGGCGCGGACGGCGGTTACCAGGCCTTCCTTGTCGACGGTTGCCACCTCCTTGTTCTGGCTGGCCCATTCCACATCCTGGCGGGCGCTGGCGGGAGATACGCTGGCGCTGAGCTGGCAGGTTTCTCCTTCCTTCAGGGTGACGAGGGCGGGGCTGACCGTAACGCCGGTGACCGGGATGTCCGTAACGGTGACATGGCCCCAAACCGTTATGTTGCCGGCCTTTACCGTGAGTATTGTCTCGCCCGCCTTGAGGGCCGTCACCTTGCCGTTCTGGTCAACCGTGGCCACGGCTTCGTTGGAGCTTTCCCAGCTCAGGGTCTTGTCCGTGGCGTCTTCCGGCAGCACGGTGGCCTTGACCGTGGCGCTCTGGCCCACTTCCAATTCAAGGGGCTCCGGCTCCAGGGTAATGCTCTCCACTGCAATGAAACTGGGCGTGACGGTAACGGCGCAGCTGGCCGTGAAGCCGCCGTCCACGGTGGTGACGGTGACCGTTCCTTCACCCGGCCCCATGGCAACCACCTGGCCGCTCTGGTAGACGTTGAGGACGCTCTCCGGCTCGCAGCTCCATACCACCTTTTTCTCCGAGGCATCCTCCGGCAGCACGGTGGCGGAGAGGTATACTTCGTCACCTTCCGTCATCTCCAGCACTCCCTGGTCCAGGGAGACGGACTTTACGTTTACCTTATATTTACGGACATAGACTTTGCATTCTGCCTTGTGGCCGCCGTCGGTGGTGGTGACGGTAACCGTGCCTTCTCCCTCTTCCATGGCCACTACCTGGCCGCTCTGATAGACGGTGAGCACGTTTTCCGGGCTGCAGCTCCAGGTGACGGATTTGTTGGCGGCGTTCTCAGGCAGCACGGTAGCGGTGAGGTAAAAATCATCCCCTACAGCAAGTTCATGCGTGGTTTCCGACAGACGGACTTCGGAAACCGGAATCTCCTTCTCCTCGGGCTTGCAGGAAGCCAGTATGAGGGAAACCAGGAACAAGACGGAGAGTAAACGGAGAGTTTTCATAACAATTGCATTTAATGTGATATGCTCCAAATATAGTTATTATCAAGAACATCGGCAAACAGAGGCGCAATTTCTTCGGGCTTGAACCCGGCAATCCCGCAACCGATGCAACGAATTCCGTGATTTCGCAAATTCCGCAGTTTCCGCATTTACGTACTTTATCCGTCTCTATCGGGCCGTCTGTAATCGAAATACAACTTGTGAGTCATCACCAGATTCACATATTTGCTCACAAATACACTCAAAAATAACTAAAATACAAGTAAAGAAAATGAGTTCATATAGCGTGGATACAAACAATGCTAAAGGCCCAACAGGTTGATATTAAACTTGTTGGGCCTCGTGATCCCGCCGCGACTCGAACGCGGGACCCACAGCTTAGAAGGCTGTTGCTCTATCCAACTGAGCTACGGGACCATCGATGAGAATGCAAAGGTAGTAATTATTTTTATAATTCCAGCCGCCGCAGATTGCACATTATCAGGCGGCCGTCGCCGTCGCGGAGGTGCATGCCGTTCCCGCGGCACCACTTCCACCATTTGCAGTCGGCGCACTCGCCGGTGCGCAGGGCGGAATGGTCCCGGAAGATTCCGAAGCGATTGTTCCACACATCGATGAAGTCGTCGGTGTAGATGTTGCCCTGGTCGAAGTCGGAGCGTATGCTGGTGCATCCGGAGATGGCGCCGTCGATGCGGACGGAGGCTATCGTGAGGCCTGCCTGGCAGCTGAAAAGATGGTCGCGGACTTTGCCTTCCCAAGGCCCGAGGAAGCCTTCGCAACCATAACTGACGTGGATGCGGCCCTCACGCCTGGTCCTCACGATGAAGTCCATCAAGGCGCGGTACTGCCCGGAGTCGAGCTGGAGTTCCGGGTCTGTGGCGGCGCGGCCGACTGGGAATACGGTGAAGATACGCCACTGCTTGAGCCCCAATGAGACAAGTAGTTCCTTAAGCTGGTCCAGGGCGGGGAAATTGCGTTTGTTGGCGCAGGTCACCACATCGAACGGAATGCCTGCCCCGGCGAGGAGGCGTATGGCCTGGACGGCGTGTTCGAAGGCGCCGGGAACGCCGCGCATCCAGTCGTGGTCGCCGCTCAGTCCGTCCAGGCTGATGGTGGCGGTGCGCATGCCGGATGACAGCAGCTCGTCGATGCGGGCGGGAGTCATCAGCAGGCCGTTTGAGACAAGGCCCCAGGGGAAGCCGAGGGCGCGGATTCTGCGCCCGCAGGCGGCAAGGTCGTCCCGCACCAGCGGCTCGCCGCCGGAAAGGATAATCAGCAGTTTGTGCGGGTCGTACACTTCTCGCAGGCGCAGCAGCACCTTTTCGAAGTCCTCGAAGGGCATGTCGGGATGTACGGCTGAGACCTTGCAGTCGCTGCCGCAATGGCGGCAACGCATATTGCACCTCAGGGTGCATTCCCAAAACAGCTGCGTCAGAGGGTGCTGTCGCGCCTGCTCAGTGACGTAGCTGCTGTTGACATCGAGCGCAATGCGCTGCAGGAGGTTGGGGAAGGACATTACTCCTGCGGGGCTGCCTCCCCGGCTGCCTCGGCATTTTCGCCTTCCGCGGATCCTTCCTCCATGGGCTGCTGCGCTGCTTTGGTTTTGTCCGAGGTCACTTCGGACTCCGGGTCGTCTTCGTATTCCCAGCCGCCAGGGGCGGGGCCGTAGCAGGCGGTGAATACGTTGAGCCCGAGCACCAGGCCCATCAGCCTGAAAAACGCTTTTTTCATACGTGCCATATTGATATCTGCAAATATAGGAATAAAAATTGCTATTTTTGCAGCCACAATGGCAACAGGCAAAAAAAATAACATCGTCAAATACGCCGTTTCCTTCGTCCTGGCCGGCGTTCTCGTGTATTTCGCTTTCCGTGGAGTTGACTGGAGCGCCTTCTGGCAGGGGCTTGCACAGACCCGCTGGGGCTGGGTGGGCATGTTCGTGCTGTTTTCCGTATTGGCCCTTGTGCTGCGCGAGGAACGCTGGCGGGCGGTCATACGTCCCATAGACCCTCAGGCCGGCCGTCTCGATATCTGGGACGCCACCAATGTCGGAAACGTGGTCAACGTAGTGCTCCCGGGGGCGGGGGAATTCGTCCGTTGCGGGTATGTCACCCGCCGCGGGCTCACCTACGACAAGGCTTTCGGCACCATAATAGTCGAGCGTGCCTGCGACGTCGTGGCCATAGTGGCGTTGTTCGCCATAGCACTCCTGAGCGAATGGGGCAAGTTCGGAACATTCTTCCGCGAGCAGATATGGGGCCCCATGGCAAACCGGCTCGGTTTTTCGTTCTGGTGGCTGATTGCCGGCGTGGTGCTGGTAATCGGCGTCGCGCTGTGGGCCATATTCCACTGGAGCGGCAACAATGCTTTCTGCGGCAAGGTCGCAGGCTGGATAAAGGGACTCGGCGCGGGCTTCACAAGTCTTGCCAAGATGGAGCGCAAATGGCTTTTCGTGCTTTATACGGTCGGTATCTGGGCGTCGTACGTCGCCATGAGCTGGTCGGGCCTCAAGGCCGTTCCGCTGCTGTCCCACCTCACCTGGGGCGACGCCCTGTTCATCTCCGCCGTAGGCAACATCGCTTCGGTGATTCCCGTCCCCGGCGGAATAGGCGCTTATCATTACCTCGTAGCCCTTACGCTGCAGTCGCTGTACGGAGCTACCTGGGATACGGGCATCCTGTACGCCACCCTGTGCCATGAGACGCACGCCATACTCATCATCGTGCTGGGAATAGTTTCCTACGTGGCCATTACGCTGCGCCGCCGCAAAGGCCGCTAATCTTTATTTTGCCAATTACCAAAGTTTTACTATCTTTGCGGTCCGCTCTCGGGTAGGGCGGATGAAGTATAACTATTAAACAACAGATTCACAATGGCTGTTAAAATTCGTTTACAGCGCCACGGAAAGAAGAATTTCGCATTCTTCCACATTGTAGTGGCAGACTCACGTTCTCCGCGTGACGGTCGTTACATCGAGCAGCTCGGCTCCTACAACCCCAACACCAACCCTGCAACCATCAACCTCAACTTCGAGCGTGCCCTTGCATGGGTGAAGGTCGGTGCAGAGCCCACCCTTACCGCTCGCCGCATCCTCTCCTATGAGGGCGTAATGCTTCGCCAGCACCTCGACGGCGGTATCGCCAAAGGTGCTCTCACCCAGGAGGCTGCAGACAAGAAGTGGAACGACTGGAAGGCCCAGAGGGATGCCAAGATCGAGGCCAAGAAGAGCGGCCTGAAGAATGCCGCCATCGAGGCCCGCAAGGCTGCCAAGGCAGAAGAGGCAAAGGTCAACGAGGCCCGCGCCGAGGCTCTTGCCAAGAAGGCCGCCGAGATTGCAGCAGCCCAGGCAGCAGCAAAGGCCGCTGCAGAGGCTCCCGCAGAAGAGGCAGCAGCAGAAGCAGCAGAAGAGGCACCCGCCGAGGCTTAATCAGCTTCTGAGGGATGATCCCTGTTGCCAAAATCCTCAAGTCGCACGGCATCGACGGAGACCTCCTCGCAGGTCTTCTGGATACAGACATAGAGGAAATCAACACCCAGGAACCGGTATACGTCGTATTCGACGGACTTCCGGTTCCGTTTTTCATTGAATCCCTGGTCCCCAAAGGCAGGACCCGCGCCATAATCCACCTCACCGACATCGATTCCCTCGAAGACGCGGAAGAGATAGTCGGCCGCGAAATCCTCCTGGACGCCGAATACGAAGACGACGGTGAAGAAGATTTCACCGGATGGACGCTTTACGACGGAGACACCCTCGTGGGGACGGTAACCGGCCTCGAAGACATTCCGGGAAACCCCTGCCTCGAAGTTGCAGGCCATCTGATTCCCCTGCACGAAGATTTCTTCGTACAGGCGGACCAGGCAAACAGAATCCTTGTGATGAATCTGCCCGACGGGCTGCTGGACTAGCGCCCGGGGGCTACTCTGCGAGCGTCCATTCGGCGCCGTCCTTGGTATCCTTGACGGAGATGCCGATGGCCTTGAGGTTGTCGCGGATACGGTCCGATGTGGCCCAGTCCTTGGCTGCCTTCGCGGCGGCACGCTGCTCGAGTACCATTCCCATCAGGCCGTCTATCACCTTGGCGGCGCTTCCGGAACCGGCGCCGGCCTCGTCCTTGAGGCCCAGGACGCCGAAGACGATGTCGTCGAACAGCTGAACGAGCGTTGCGACGTCACCGCTGCCAAGAGTTGTCTGGCCGGCCTTCGCGGAATTGATGATGCGGACGGCGTCGGCAATATGGGCAAGGGCGACGGGGGTGTTCATATCGTCGCAGAGGGCGTCGTAGATGCCGTCAAATACCGCACGGACCTCGGCAGATTCTGCCGGGCAGGAGTCGGGCGCGATGCCGAACGCCTCCTCGCCGTAGGGCCACTCGGGGGCCTTGCGGCCGGCCATCGCATAGAGCTCGCGGGCCGCCTGCATCACGCGGGAAAGGCCCTTCTCGGCCGCCTGCAGGGCGTCGTTGGAGAAGTCGAGGGTGCCGCGGTAATGGGCC
>CAMOGR010000228.1 GCA_946614205.1 uncultured Bacteroidales bacterium
CGGCGGCCGCCGCTACGGCGAGCAGGATAGCTAAACGGACTTTCATGGCGTAAAGTTACGCATTTTCATATTTCCTGCAAAAACCTTAACTTTGTAGGCTATGGACGATAAGAAATTCACTCTCTGGCATCGTATCGCAGCGCTCGTGGCGTTTGCGGTCAGCGCCGTCACATATCTGCTCACCATAGAGCCCAGCGCTTCGTTCTGGGACTGTGGCGAGTTTATCGCGTCTTCGTATAAACTGGAGGTGGGCCACCCGCCGGGAAACCCTGTCTTCCAGCTGTTTGCGCGCTTCTTCACCATGTTCGGCGACAACATGCATGCAGCCATCCTGGTGAATGCTTTCAGCGCCATCTGCTCGGCGCTCACCATCATGCTGCTCTACCTCACGATAGTGTGGCTCACCAAACGCATCATCAAGCCCGCTTCCACCGGCAGCGCCATAGCCGTCATAGGCTCCGGTCTCGTGGGAGCCCTTGCATACTGTTTTTCCGATACTTTCTGGTTCTCCGCAGTCGAGGGTGAAGTCTACGCCATGTCGTCGCTCTTCACGGCCGCCGTATTCTGGGCCATGACCATGTGGTACGACAGGGCCGACAGACCCCACTCCCTTCGCTGGA
Source organism: uncultured Bacteroidales bacterium (assembly GCA_946614205.1). Next base: position 621 of record CAMOGR010000228.1, read on the forward strand.
TAGTGCTTATAGCCTTCCTGATGGGCCTCAGCATCGGGGTACACCTTCTCAACCTTCTGGCCATTCCCGCCCTGGTGTTCATGTTCTACTACCGCCGGCGCGAGGACGGGCCTTTCACTTTCTGGGAGTTCGTCAAGATTTTCGCCATCGGCGTAGTCATCCTCGGGTTCCTGGTGTTCCTGTTCATCCCCTACCTTCCCAAGGTTGCGGCATACGTCGACCTGTTCTTCGTCAACGTTCTCGGCCTGCCGTACAACAGCGGCGCCGCATTCTTCATGGTGGCAATCCTGGCCCTTATGTTCTGGGGGCTCTTCGTCACCCTCAAGAAGGAAAAAGTGTTCCTGAATACCGCTCTGCTGTGCCTGACCATGGTCACGATAGGCTTCAGCGTGTTCAGCATCGACATCATACGTTCCTGCGCCAAGACCCCTACCAACGAGTATCAGCCCGACAACGCATTCACGCTTGTGAGGTATCTCAGCCGCGAGCAGTACGGCTCCACGCCGCTGCTCTACGGCCAGTATTATGGTGCTCCGTACGACCTCAAGAGCTCCAAGTACTGGGCCCCTCTGGACGGCAAGTACAAGAAGGTCGACGGCCCCGTTGACGCAAAGTACCGGTCTTCCGGCAAGATGCTCTTCCCCCGCATGTGGAGTTCGTCCCCCGACGGCCGCTACGAGGACTTCTACCGTGCCTATACCGGCGGCCGCGGCAAGAAAGTGGCCGGAGCAACCGACCGCAAGCCCACGATGGGCGCCAATCTCTACTTCTTCTTCGACTATCAGATGGGATGGATGTACTGGCGCTACTTCATGTGGAACTTCGTCGGCAGGCAGAATGACATCCATTCTCCCACGCCCGGCAACATCTTCCACGGCAACTGGGAGAGCGGCGTGAAGTTCATAGACGAAATACGCCTCGGCGACCAGGGCAACGCCCCTTCGTCCCTCGCCGACAACAAGGGGAAGAACCACTATTTCTTCCTGCCGCTGCTTCTCGGCCTGCTGGGCCTCTTCTTCCAGTTCGACCGCGACAAGAGGGGTTGCTGGCTCACCTTCCTGGTGTTCTTCATGACCGGCATCGCCATCGTGCTCTACCTCAACCAGCCTCCGTACCAGGTGCGCGAGAGGGACTACGCATACGCCGGCTCCTTCTACTTCTTCAGCGTGTGGATCGGCATGGCCGTCGCTGCGCTGTACAGCTGGATTGACGGCGCCCTGAAGGGCAAGGGCGGCACGGCACTCGCCGCCGGCCTGTCCGCCGTCTGCCTCTGCGTGCCCGTTCTCATGGCTTGCCAGAACTGGGACGACCATGACCGCTCCGGCCGCCGCACCGCCGTCGAGCTCGCCCGCAATTATCTTAACTCCGTGGGCCGTAACGGCATACTCATCACCCATGGCGACAACGATACCTTCCCCGTCTGGTACGCCCAGGAGGTTGAGGATGTACGCACCGACGTGCGCATCTGCAACACGAGCCTTCTCGGCACCGACTGGCACATCGACCAGATGAAGTGGGCCTGCAACGAGTCGGCTCCTCTTGCCCTCTCAATCGGCCCCGACCAGTATCTGTACGGCACCAACGAATACATCCCCATCGTCGATTCCAGAGGCCAGGAGATGAATATCTCCGACGTCATCATGCTCTTCAGGCACCCCGACGTCAAGCTGCCCATGACCAGCGGCCGCAAGGTGGATTACATAGCCGCCCGCAAGATTGTCGTTCCGGTCAACAAGGCCAACGTGATATCCTCCGGCATCCTCGACGCCAAGTACGAGAGCATGATTCCCGACAGCATCGTGCTCCGCATCCCGGAGGGCAAGGATTACCTCACCAAGCCCGAGCTCTTCATGCTCGACCTGCTCAGCAACTATCAGTGGGACCGTCCGCTCCACATGCTCAACATGGGAGGCGACCTCAACATCGGCATCAAGGACTACCTTGTCAACGAGGGTTACTCCTACAAGTTCGTTCCCATACGCAACAAGGTGACAGTCACCGACATGGGCTTTGTGGACACCGACGAGCTGTACCGCAAGATGACCAGCGTCTATTCCTGGAACGCCATAAGTGCCGACAAGTACTATATCGACTATCAGAACATCTACACCAACATGGGCGTGATGTCGGTACGCGGCGTGTTCCTCAATGCCGCCAACGCCTTCATGAAGGTGGGACAGAACGACCGCGCGCTCGAGATGCTCGACCGCTGCACCGAGGTTATGCGCCGCTACCCGCTGGACGGCATTCCCGTGGGCATGAGCACCAACGACTACCTCGTCATGAGCATGGTGGAAGACTACTATAAGCTGGGCAATGCCAACAAGGCCCGTGAGATAGGCTCCCTGCTTGCAGCCGACCTGCTTACAGGCGCACGATTCTACCTCGAGTTCTTCGAGTTCGGAAAGGAAGAATTCGACACCTACGGCAGTTACATCTACTATCTTGCCGACGTGTTCAAGCAGAATGGCGAAGATGAAATGGCAAAACGCCTCACCGATACCTTCTCACAGATGATAGACTGGGCGGCAGGCGAATTATCAGAAGAAAACAATGGCTAATATCCAAATCGTAACAGTGTCTGGCCGCGGCCAGCTCCTCAAATTCATCCGTTTCCCGTTCGAACTCTTCAAGGACTGTCCCCAGTGGGCGCCGCCTTTCGAGAGCGACGAGCTGAATTCCCTTACGGACAAGAACCCCGCACTGAAGTTCTGCGAGAAGGAGTTGTACCTTGCAATGCGCGACGGCCGCATCGTCGGGCGCATCGCAGCCATAATGAACCACAATGCCAACAAGAAGTGGGGCGAGAAGGTGGTACGCTTCGGCTGGCTCGATTTCGTGGACGACTTTGACGTCCTCAAGGCCCTCGTCGACGCAGTGGCCGCCTGGGGCCGCGAACGTGGCGCCACGAAGATAAAAGGCCCCCTGGGCTTTACCGACATGGACCGCGAAGGCCTTCTGGTCGAGGGCTTCGAGAACGACAGCCCCTTCACCGTCATCTACAATTTCCCCTATTACGGCGAGTACCTGGAGCGCCTTGGCTTCACCAAGGACGTGGACTGGACGCAGAGGGTCATCGAACTTTCCGACAAGCTGCCTGCGATGTTCCAGTATGCTCCGCTGGTTCAGCAGCGCTTCGGCCTGAAGATAGTGGAGCCCAGGAACAGCCGTGAGATGCTCAGGTACGGCCGTGAGATGTTCCACGTGCTCAACGATGCCTTCGCCCCTCTGTACGAGTATTCCAAGCTCTCCGAAGAGCAGATAGAGAGCTACGTCAAACAGTACGTGCCCATTCTCAACAAGGACTTCCTTGCCCTGGTGGAGAATGCCGAAGGCAAACTGGTGGGCTTCTGCATCACCATGCCTTCCATCGCAAAGGCCGTGCGCAAGGCCGGCGGCCGCCTGTTCCCTTTCGGCTTCATCCCGGTCCTCAAGGCCCTGAAGGGCAAGGGCGACACCATTGAAGCCCTGCTCATAGGCACGCTTCCCGAGTATCAGGGCAAGGGCGCCAATGTGCTGATGTTCAAGTATCTGCACGAAAACTGCATCCGCCTTGGGGTGAAGCGCCTGCTGCTTAATCCCCAGCTGGAAGAGAATCACAAGGTGCAGACCCTGTTCGGGGAATACAACCCGCAGCCGTATATGCGGCGCCGCAGTTACGTCCGCGAAATCCAGTAGCGCCGCAACATATAAAAACCTCCGGAACGGATTGAGTTCCGGAGGTTTTTTCTATGCGGAGACTCCGACTGCGGGTCAGGCTTTCGCTGTGTCAAGGACCATCTGGCAGACCTCGTCGACCGTGCGGGGAGGCTGCTGCATGTCGGGGAAACGAATCTTGTACTTGTCTTCGATGGCAAGCGTAAGAAGCATCATGGTAAGCGAATCGATGCCGAGTTCACGTACGAGTTCGGTTTCGAGTTTGACGTCACCAAGGTCGGTGTTGGGACGCATCACGGTGAGAATCTCCTTGAGATCCGCCATTATGGTTTCTTTTGTCATACGCGGGAGACTTTCATGCTGCCGGTACGCTTGAAGTCCTCGGTGCGTACCGTAACCTTGGAAATGCGATGGGTGGAGGGGAGGGTTGCGTTCACCTTGTCCACGAGTGCGTTCATGTATGCCTGGACTTCCTCGAAGGGCTTGCCGTCGAATGCGGGCATGAAGGGAAGGATTTCCACTGCGATGCAGGGAGCTCCGTTCAGGGTGTCTTCCTTGACCATGGCGTCGCGTACGCAGGGATCTGCGTAGAAGGGCTCCTCGAGGCTCTCGGGGCTGACGTTCTCGCCGTTGGAGAGGATGATGAGGTTCTTGATGCGGCCGATGATGTACAGGAAGCCTTCGTCGTCGAAGCGCACGAGGTCGCCGGTACGGAACCATCCGTCGGGAGTCATGCATTCCTCGGTGCGGGCGGGGTCCTTGTAGTAGCCGGAGAAGAGGTTGTCACCCTTTATCCAGAGCTCGCCGTCGACGACTTTGGTCTCCTGACCGGGGTATATCTTGCCGATGGACGTCGGCTTCTCGACTGCGTTGGCGTTGGCGGACGTGAGGTTCGCGCCCTCGGTGAGACCGTAGCCAAAGCAGAATTCGACACCGAGCTTGGTGAAGATGTCGACGAGGCGCGGAGGCACATTGGCCGCTCCGCTGATAATCATGCGCAGGTTGCCGCCGAGGAACTGGGGACCGTACATCTTGACGAGGCCTGCGAGAATGTCGCAGATGCCGGGAACGATGACAAGAAGGGTGGGCTTGATGACGGGCAGCTTGCCGATGGTGGCCTTCATGTCTTCGCAGGTGAAGAGAATGTTGCCGGTGAAGAAGCATCCGAGGGTGCCTGCAATGAGGCCGAATACATGGCTGAGCGGCAGCATGGCTATGTAGCGGTGTACTCCTATGACCTTGCCGGGCTTGAAGATGGCGTTGTAGGCGCCGCGCATGAGTGCCCTGTGGCTTAGGACGGCACCCTTGGGGGTACCGGTAGTACCGCCGGTGAAGAAGATAGCCGCAGGCTGCTCCTTGTCGGGGATGGTGACAGGCGCGGGGTTCTCTGCGATGCTGCCTGCAGGCAGAACCTTTACTCCCTGGAGGCCCTGGCACATGGGTGCGAATTCGTCACGCACGAATATGGCTGCAATGTCGAACTTGGCGCAGGAGCCTGCCACAGCAGGAGCGGGCAGGGTGGGAGGGAAGTTCATGGCGACATATCCTGCAGAAGTTACTGCGAGGAAAAGTTCGATGGCGTTCTGGCTGTTGCGGTCGAATATGGCGATGTGGGAGCCTTTGGGCAGGCCGAGACTTTCGATAAAGGCACGGCGGCGGGCAATACGGCTGCAGAGCTCTTTGTAAGTGATTGTGTTGGTCTGGTCGGAAAGGGCCGGCATGTCGGCGTATTCTTTCTCTATCCATTCCACAAACTCTCCGACAGTGGGGATGTAATGCAGTCTTGCAAGTTCCTCTGCGGGGAGCATGTCGTAAAAGTAGTTGGACATAATCGGTTTGGTTTTTGGGTTGTTTAAATCTCACAAATTTACTAATAAATCTTTAAAAATTGTAAACTTGTGACGAATGACGGCGGCGTAACTGGCGTTTTATCGGAATAATCCTTTTCTTTGCGCAAAAAGAAATTTCGCTATGAAACCTTCATCTTCCGTCCGCGGGCCGCTGTGCCATTCTATTGTTTTTCTCTTTGTTCTATCGGTTTCTTGTTCGTTGATTGACCCGCCGCTCCAGTTCGGCAGCCCGCGCGCGGAAGACCGGAGCAGGCCTTGCCCCGTACTGGATTCCCTCCTTTCCTGCGGCGGGCGCGACACCCTCCTGCTGGTGTCTGCTGTCAGCTTCCCGGACTCCTACGACTGGCAGAAAGACAGCGCATACGGGGGCGTGTCCTGCGTGGTGCATCTGTTCAGCGGGGCGCGGGAAGTTCTTGCAGTGCCGGCGGGCCCCGGCACCACCGTGAGCGCCGCTCCCGACGGGCACCATATCATCGGCGGCTCGCTCTATACCATCTATTGTGACGCCGGCGGCACCTGCGTGGGATGCAACGGCCGCACTGTGGCCAGATGGGAGGGTAGTGAGCGCATCATAGGGCTGGTTCCACGTTCCGGAACGGTCTATACGCTTGGCGAGACCCCTTCAGGCGGGCTGTCTTACAGGTGCGGCGGGCGGGAGCTGCTGGGCGTCCCGTCGGCCCGTGCCTTCGGCCGCTTCGGGGCTGATACTTATGGCCCTACGGGGGCCCTGTATGAGTGTGACTCCCAGATTTGCTTTGCCTTCTGCGTTCCTGACGGCGGAGGTGGCAAGGTGCATTTCGTACGAGACGGCGAGACCGGCGGGGCCGTACGCATACCTGACGGGAAACTCCTTGACGCCAAGTGCATGCCTTCTGGCGACGTGATTCTGTACGATATCCGGGGGAACAGCTGTCTGTATTCGGACGGAGTGCATGATTTACTCAGCCAGTACATGGGCGTACGCTGGACCGATGCCGGAATTGTCGAGTATGACGGGAGGACCTGTGTCGCGGGGCGGTGCATTACCTGGTTCGACAATGGCCGCGGGACAGGAATAGGCGTCGGCCACCGTTATGTCCCGATTGAGGGGAATCCCGATTATCTGTATTTCAGCGGCGGGCAGTGCCTCCCGGTGTCGCTTTCGGACTGCCGTGACTGTTATTTTTTCGGAGCCGAATGCGCTTGTCCCCTGGACGGAGAAGCGGCCCTTGCCCTCACTCCCAAGGACCCGGCGAAGCACCCTTTCTCCATCTATCGGGGCTCGGTCACAGAGTATCCTGTCTACGGTTTCCTTTCGGGCATAAGTTTCCAAATACCCTGATATGCTAATACGTACATATTCCGCGAAGTGCGTCGGAATCGACGCCGTAAGAGTAACCGTCGAGGTCAACATCGACCGCGGCATCGGGATTCACCTCGTCGGTCTCGCCGACGCCGCCGTCAAGGAAAGCCTCCTGCGGACCATGACCGCCCTCCAGTCGCTGGGGTACCGGATTCCCGGCAAGCGCATCGTAATCAACCTCGCACCTGCCGACGTCCACAAGAACGGCAGCGGCTACGACCTTCCGATAGCCGTTGGCATCATCGCCGCATCCGAGCAGAAGAATCTGCCGCTCGTGAGCAGGTTTCTCATGACGGGAGAACTTGGTCTGGACGGGAGCGTACGAGAGATTCCCGGGGCGCTGCCATTTACCGAACTGTCCCAGAAAGATGACTTTGACGGCGTCATTCTGCCTCTCCCTTCGGCGCTCGAGGCTGCCGAACTGCGTTCCAGGCCGGTGTACGGTGTGCGGACGCTGCAGGATGTGGTCCGTATTCTTGAGGGGGTCGAAGACTGTTCGGACTTGCTGGCCTGGCGTACCGCCGAGTACGAGCAGGTTTCGTCGCCTAGGCGTGGGAGGGCTCCTGTAATGGACTTTGCCGATATATTCGGCCAGGAAGGAGCCAAGAGGGGGATGGAGATTGCGGCCGCCGGCGGACACAACATCATAATGGTCGGGGCTCCCGGCTCGGGCAAGAGTTCACTTGCGAAGGCGCTCCCAGGCATTCTTCCGCCCATGACGCGCGAGGAAAGCCTTGTGACGAGCAAGATATTCAGCATAGCCGGCAAAGGCAGCCTGCGCTATGGCCTGATGGACAGCAGGCCTTTCCGGGCGCCGCATTATTCTGCGTCCCTTGCCGCCATCGTGGGCGGAGGAGCGGGGGACGGCATCATCCCCGGGGAGATAAGCCTGGCGCAGAACGGGGTGCTCTTCCTGGACGAGATGAGCCTTATGCCGAAGAGCGTCATAGAGGCTCTGCGCGGGCCTATTGAAGACCGCAAGGTGGTGATTTCCAGGCTGAAGGCCAAGGTGGAATATCCGGCGTCGTTCATGCTCGTGGCGGCTTCCAACCCCTGTCCCTGCGGATACTGGGGAGTAGGGGACAGATGTACCTGCACTGCCAGCCAGCGCCTCAACTACATGGCCCGCCTGAGCGGCCCCATAATGGACCGCATCGACCTGCAGGTTACAGTATCCCCTGTACCCGGGCACCTTCTTCTCGGGGCGCCCAAAGCCGAACCGAGCGCTGCCGTTGCGGCGCGGGTACTGCGGGCACGTGAGACTCAGCGGGCGCGCTTTGCAGGCGCAGGGATACTGACCAATGCGGAGATGACCAACAAACTCATCGAGCGCTTCTGTCCGCTTGACGAGAACTGCCAGGCCATACTTGTCAAGCTGATGGAAAGGCTTGGCCTGTCGATGCGCGCCTATTTCCGGATAATACGCGTAGCTCGCACCATTGCCGACCTTGCTGCTTGCCCGGATATCCTTCCATCGCATCTTTCCGAGGCGGCCGGCTACCGTTTCCTGGATCGAATCAGTGCCGTACGCTGATACTATTTGTTTGTAGTACTATTTTTAGTATCTTTGCGATGAGTAAGAAAGACAAGTTGATCGAGCGTTTCAAAAGTTTGCCAAAGGATTTTACTTTTGAAGAATTGGTTACTCTGCTTGGCTATATGGGATTTGAGCTGGATAACAGAGGTGCGACATCGGGTTCGCGCGTCCGGTTCAGGAACGGTGAGTACAAGATAGATATGCATAAACCACATCCTGGAAGCATCATTAGGGAGAAAAGTCTATACAGTATATATGAATTCTTGAAGCTTAATGGGTTAATATGATATGGGAACGTTAAATTATAAAGGATATACTGCCAGTGTCGAGTATTCTCAAAGCGAGAATTGTTTCGTTGGAGAAGTGCTTGGACTCAGAAAGAACTGCATTCTTTTTGAAGGACGTTCGATTGATGAATTGGAGAAAGATTTTAAAGACGGTGTTGATTCTTATCTGGAAGCATGCCGTGCAGATGGTTCAGAGCCCGAAAAACCTTACAGCGGCAAACTTGTCCTTCGCATGTCATCCGACCTTCACTCAGAGGCGGCAGAGCGCGCCGCAAGCCTCGGAATGAGCCTCAATGAATTTATTAACCGTGCAGTCAAGAATGCCTTATGACGACAATCAGAATAGAATCACTGTCCGGCCTTGAACGGGCCGCCAAGGAATTCCTTCAGGCTATAGGCGACCGTCGCCTCATTGCTTTCTATGCCCCTATGGGCGCAGGCAAGACCACTTTTACCGCCGCTCTCTGCAAGGTTTTGGGAGTACAGGAGGACGCGGTCAGTTCTCCTACTTTCGCAATAGTCAACGAATACCGCACCGCTGCCGGAGAAAGCGTCTATCATTTTGATTTCTATCGCATTGAGAATCCTCAGGAGGCTCTTGATATAGGCCTTTACGATTATCTTGACAGCGGCGCGCTGTGCCTCATGGAGTGGCCGGAGAACATTGAGCAGCTCCTGCCCGAGGAGACTCTCAAAGTCCGCATCGGAGTCGAGCCCGACGGCACCCGCACCATAGAGTTTTAGGAGACAAAACAAATAAGGGTTGGCCAAACGGTCAACCCTTATTTGATATAGTAAGGTAAGAATTACCTCCTCTCGTCACGGCGTCCGCCTCTGCGGTCGCCACGGCCACGACGGTCGCCGCCACGGCGGTCGCCGCGAGGCTGGCCTGCTGCCTGGGCGTTTGCTGCGGCAAGTGCTGCAGGAGTGAGATCCTGACGGCCATACTTCTCACCGTTGCAAATCCAAACCTTGATACCGAGGGTACCGACCTTGGTGTTGGCTACTGCAAGAGCGTAGTCGATGTCTGCGCGGAAGGTGTGCAGAGGGGTACGGCCCTCTTTGAACATCTCGCTGCGTGCCATTTCGGCGCCACCTACACGGCCTGCAATCTGAATCTTGATGCCTTCGGCACCGACGCGCATGGTGTTGGCGATAGCCATCTTGATAGCGCGGCGATAGCTTACACGGCCCTCGATCTGACGGGCGATGGAGTCGGCTACGATGTTGGCGTCAACCTCGGGGCGCTTGACCTCGTAGATGTTGATCTGGATATCCTTGCTCGTTACCTTCTTGAGCTCTTCCTTGAGCTTGTCGACCTCCTGGCCGCCCTTGCCGATGATGAAACCGGGACGTGCGGCGTAGATGGTGACGGTGATGAGCTTGAGGGTGCGCTCGATAACTATCCTGCTGAGGCTGGCCTTGGCGAGACGGTTGCCGAGGTACTCGCGGATTTTGTAGTCCTCCGCGATTTTCTCTGCGTAGTTGCCACCGCACCAGTTGGAGTCCCAACCACGGGTGATACCGATTCTGTTGCTGATAGGATTAGTTTTCTGTCCCATATTACTTATTCTCCACTGGTTGTTTTACATCGAGGATGACGGTAACGTGGTTGGAACGCTTGCGGATGCGGCCGGCGCGGCCCTGAGGGCACGGACGGATGCGCTTCAGCGTGCGGCCTTCGCCAACCATGATGGTCTTGACGTAGACGTTGCCGTTGTCCAGTTCTTTTGCATTGTCCTGGTTCTTTGCTTCCCAGTTGGCAATGGCGCTGCGAAGGAGCTTCTCCAGACGGATGGAAGCCTCACGCTTGCTGAACTTCAGAAGATCGAGGGCGTGGTTGACCTCCTTGCCGCGGATGGTGTCTGCCACGAGGCGCATCTTGCGGGGAGAAGTGGGGACGTCATTCAGCTTGGCAACAGCTGTAACCTTCTTTGCCTCCTTGAGGCGTTCGGCCATAAGTTTTTTACGCTTTCCCATAGTGATTACTTCTTATTGTTACCTGAATGACCTTTGAATGTGCGGGTGGGTGCGAACTCACCGAGTTTGTGACCGACCATCTGCTCAGTAACGTAAACAGGAATAAACTTGTTTCCGTTGTGAACGGCGATAGTATGGCCGATAAAGTCAGGAGAGATCATGCTGGCGCGGGACCAGGTCTTGACCACTTCCTTCTTCTTGCTACCATCATTCATAGCAAGAACTCTCTTCTCCAGGGCTTCCTGGATGTAGGGACCTTTTCTAAGTGAACGACTCATAAATCTCTAAGTGTTATTCCGTTATTTCTTTCTTCTTTCAATGATGAACTTGTTGGACGCA
>CAMOGR010000229.1 GCA_946614205.1 uncultured Bacteroidales bacterium
CCGGCCGTTCCCGAGGAGGCCGGCGCCGTGACCGAGTATTATGCCGACGGCACCGTCCGTGAGAAGTATGTCCGCAAGGACGGCATGCTGCAGGGCCAGTATCTCCGATACTATCCGTCCGGGGATATGGAAAGTTCTTCGGGCTACAAGGACAACCTGCTGGACGGCATGGACATACGTTATTATGGGTCGGGGAACCGCGTCCGCAGTACGCAGCCTTACAAGGCCGGCCGCCGCGACGGCCCCATGACCGTCTATTACCCCGACGGCATGGTAAAGATGGTTCTCAGCCATTCCGACGAAGGGACTGCGGGTTCTGTCACCACGTATTATCAGAACGGCAGGAAGATGTCCGAAATGTATCTTCCCCCTGCTGGAGGTGTGATGATAGGCAATATCGTGATGTATTACGACAACGGTGAAGTGTCGGAGAAGTATTCTTTCCGCGGCGGCGAAATAGACGGCCCTTATGAGAGTTATTACCCCGACGGCAGCCTGAGGCGCAAAGGCAGCTATCGCATGGGAGAAATCGTCGGCAGGTGGTATTTCCGCGACCGCAGCGGCAATGAGACCACTTACGACTACGATTAGCCCTCGTACTTGCTCGGTGACACCCCGAACTGCTTCTTGAATGCCTTGGAGAAATGCGGCAGGGTGTTGAATCCTGTCTTAATCGCAATTTCGCTCACGTTCCATTTGCCCTCCATGAGCATCTTTGCCGCCATGTTGAGCTTGTACTGCATGAAGAATTCGCTCGGCGTCTTCCCGGTGAGGCCCTTTATCTTGTAGTAGAACTTCGTGCGCGACATCCTCAGCATCTCGGTGAGGTGTGCGACGTCGAGGTCTTCGTTGCCCAGCTCCTTCTCCATCAGCGAATACAGCTCTTCCATGAAGGCCCGGTCGCGGGCCGTGAGCGTATCTTCCACCTCGCTGCCCTGCGTCGCTGCGTTGAGGATGCTGCGTACCCTCTGGCGGTTCTCCAGCTGCGACTTCACCAGGGCCCTTAGATAATCGGGGTCGAAGGGCTTGGTGACGTAGGCGTCGGCACCTATGTCAAGTCCGTGGACCTGGTTCTGAACGGTCCCCATGGCGGTGACCAGGATGACCGGTATGTGGCTGAGCTGCAGGTTGGACTTCAGGCTCCTGCACAGCTCGAAGCCGTCTTTCCCGGGCATGGCCACATCGCTCAGGACGATGTCCGGGCTTTGCGCGGCCGCCTTCTGCAGGGCTTCGTCCGCCCCGGAAGCGGTGAGCACCCTGTACTGGCCGGCAAACAGGGCCTGCAGGTAACGCAGGATGTCAGGGTCGTCGTCCACGGCGAGCAGCAGCGGCAGCTCTTCTGAGGGGGCTGGTGCCTGAGCCTCTGAAGGAACTGTCTCCAGTGGATATTCCCCTGCGACGGGAAGTTCCTCCGGAACGCGCTCCTGAGGCGAATAGGCGTCTTCCGAAGAGGGGAGAAGCAGCGTGAATACTGCTCCGGACCCTCCGTCCTCCCTGCCAGAGGCGGCAAGCGAGCCATGGTGGATGGCGGCAAGGTTGCGGGAATAGTACAGGCCTATGCCCGTCCCGTAATTGAAACGTCCGCCGTCCTGAAGCTGGTAGTAGCGTTCGAATATCTTTTCCCGCTGGTCTTCGGGGATGCCCGGGCCGGTGTCGGAAACGGCAATCTTCACGTCCGCCGCCGTCTGGTCCAGCTCGACGCAGACCGTCCCTCCGGAAGGAGTGTACTTGAGCGCATTGGACAGCAGATTGCTCAGAATCTTCACGACCTTGTCTTCATCGAACCACGTAACGAGCGGATATTCAAGACCTTTAAGCTCCAGCGCCACCCCCTGCGAGCGGGCGTTCAGAAGAAAAATCTCGGCGGTGTCGCGTATGACGGGCACTATGTCGGCGCGGCGGACCTTGAGCGTGAGGGTGGCGTTCTCCATTTTGCCCAGGTCGAGAAGCTGGTTTACCAGGGATAGCATCCTGCCGACGCTTCTCTGCACTATGTCCAGCAGGCGGCGGTCTTCTCCGTTCAGCCTCCCGCTTCGAGACAGCTCGGCCACCGGGCCTGAAATCATTGTAAGCGGGGTGCGGAACTCGTGCGAAATGTTGGAGAAGAATGTCATGTTCATGCGGTTGACGCGGGCTTCCTGCTCCTTGTCGAGCCGCGCCTTCCGTGCAGCTGCCCGTTCCTGAGCGAGGCGTCTCAAAACGCTCCACAGGAACCAGCCGAGGAGTATGGTAAGAAGAGCGTAAAAGCTTATGGCAAAAGGGGAAAGCCATGGCGCGGGCTTTATCCTTATGCGTATGCTGTCTTCGCCGAAAGAACTGCCGTCCGGTTGCAGGGAATAGCGGACGCGCAGGGTATAGCGCCCTGCCGGCACTCCGGCAAACCAGGCTTCATGGGCGCTGCCCGTCTCGACCCATTCGCGGTCGAAACCCTCCAGGCGGTAACTGTACCGTATGCGGCGTATGTTGCGGAAGTCGGGGACGGCAAATGTAATGCTGAAGCTGTTCGAGTTGTGGCCGAGCACTATGTCATGCCCGTCCGTCAGGCTCCGGGTCAGGCTGTTGTGGACTTTCAGGTCTTCGAATACAAGCCTTGCAGAGGTGTGTGCCGACTCCTCGGCAGGGTCTATCAGCGTAAGCCCGTGGGTGCCCCCGAAGGCCAGCCTTCCGTCCGGCAGCCTTGCAGCGGAACGCTCGTGGAAAGTGACACCTACCCCCAACTGCGGCGGAAGATAGTCGGAGAACTGCCCTGTGGCAGGGTCCAGCACGGAGATGCCGTCCACGGTCCCCGCCCACAGGCGTCCCTGCAGGTCTTCCACCAGGGACAGGATTTCTCCTGAGGGTGAGCCTGGTACGGGTTCAAAAGCCTTCTGTACGGGGTTGTATCGCAGTATTCCGTCCGAGCGGGTTCCTATCCAGACGGTTCCGTCCCGGCCGGAGACTGAAGACGTCGGGTCGAAGAGGCCTCCGTTCCGGGCGCGGGAGCCCTCGCCGCCGAGGATTGACACGCCGCTCATCATGCCGGAACGCGGATTCAGCAGCATCAGGTCGTTGTCGTAGGCCCCTATGAGTATGTCGTCCCCTGCTAGGGCAAGTGTATTGATGAAGGTGGTGCGGTAGGGATAAATCTGCACCCGTTCGGGTCCGGCGCCTCCCGGCGGTATATGGACGAGGAATTCGTTGCGGGTGCCGAACCACATGCCGCCGTCCTTGTCTTCGATGGCTGTACGGGGGTAGAATGCATGATAATCCCCCTTGACCTTGAGGGACTTGCCGTCGAATGAGCAGAGCACAAGGCGCTGCTGGTTGGGGAGCGAAAGCCACAGGTCGGAAGAGCGTGTGGCATATACCAGAGGTTCGTTTGTCTGGAGGTAGTCGGTGCGGTCTTTGCGTTCGAGCGCCGACAGGTCGGGATGCTCCACGGCTCCGCTTGCAGGGTCCAGAAGGTACAGGCCGTCGTGCCGGGTGAAGAGCCACAGGCGGCCGTCGGGGGCGAGGCTCATGGAAGCCACCGATTTGCCTTCGAGCTGACGGATTCCGTTGGAGCGGGGGGAGAATATGTCCTGCGAAGAGGGGTAGAAGCGGAATCCCTTGTCGTCGGAGCCGGCCCAGACGTCGCCGAGGCTGTCCTTGTAAAGGGTCTTGATATCGAAACCGGGGGGCAGCCCCAGGTCGCTTATGTCCGTCGTGCTTGCTTCCGTTCCGTCGCTGTCGGCAAGCAGGAAACTGCCGTCGGCGGTCTTGAAAAGGAGCCTTCCGTCTCCGGCGTCCCATAGGATTTCAACTTCGCGCCCTGCCAGCGCATCTGCGAGGCTTGCAGGGGGCTTGACGAAGACGCCCCTGCGGGTGTCGAAAACGGAGACGCGGCCGTGTCCTGTCATCCACAGCTGTCCGTTGGGCAGGAGAACCGATTCGGTGACGAAGTGCAGGCAGGGCCAGTTGTCCAGGTTCTCGAAGCCCGCGTCGGGGTCGAAGCAGCGTATCTCCCGGGGGGCCACCACCCACAGCAGGTTGCCGGAGTCGATGTAGCAGCGGGAGTGATAGCTGTAGAAGCGGTCGAAAGCGGGATTGACGTTCACGAAGCGGCGGCTTGCGGTATCGAGCACGCACAGGTCTTCCATCATGTTGAGAATCACGCGGCCGCGCCGGTCGCACAGCACTTGGTAGACGGCCTTTTCGTCGGAATCGATGGGGAAGCGGCGGAAGGAGTTGTCGCCGTTGTACATTGCGACGCCCGTCTCCGTGCCCACCCAGAGGCGCCCGGCTCTGTCGGTGCAGATGTCGTAGATGCGGTTGTCGGGGATGGAGGTGCTGTCCGGAGTGTTCAGGTAGTGGTGGAAGTCGTAGCCGTTGTAGCGGTTGAGGCCCCTTTCGGTGCCTATCCACATGCGTCCGTGGCTGTCCTCGCCGAAGCAGCGGACGTCGGGGTTGGAGAGGCGGTCCGTAACCGTGACGCTCCCGGGTTGCGTCTGCGGCTCAGGAGCGGAATGGGAACAGCTGCCCAGAAGCAGGGCGGCAAGTATCGGGACCATTCTCTTCATGTGACAAAGATAATCAAATGAACGCTCAGGTAAAGATTAAATGCAAAAAAATTGCTTTATTTGTGTCATGAAAAAGATTCTTTTGCCGCTGTTTCTGGCCTTCCTGTCCCTGCAGGCCATTGCTCAGATTAGCTTTACCCCCAATCCGCAGATGCCCCTTCCGGACAATGTGTTCTTCTACATGAGCACGGATACCGGCTACGAAGGGCGCTTCACATTCCTGCGTCCGGTGTGGTTCATTTATCCGGACGGGCCCTGCACACGCGAGGATGCCGAGGCCCTCGTTGACCGGATGGGCCTCAATGACACGCTCAAAGATTATGTGAGCATGGTTGCGGTGCTGGGGCCGGTAAACGGGAAATCCTACGACAAGGCGGCTGATTTCGCCATGTACGAGGCTTTGCTCAACAAGATGCGCGTGTTCACCAATCTCAAGGTGATAGGCATAGGCGAGGGGGCCACGTTCGTCAGCGAAGCCATCGCCCCTGTGGCTTCCGAGGTCGCAGGCATAGTCTGTATCGGCGGAAAGGCCGCACGCAAGACGGAGGGCACGTCCACCGTCCCTGCATATCTTGCCGGAAAAGATGCAGCCAAGGCTGCCGGGGCTTATATCACCCGCAACAAGGCCGTGCCCGTGGAAAAAGGAAAGGACCTGAAGGTCTACAAGAATGCCGCCGAGCCGCTGCTCCAGGTAATAGTGAATACGGACAGGAATCCCGACTTGCGGCAGACGATCGCCGATGCGTGGGAACGCCTTCTTTCAGTCAACTACCGCTGCTCCAACCTTGGCCACACGAGCTATATGGGGGCTTCGCTCGGCCAATACGGCGACTACGAGCTGGAGCCGTATCTGATGTGGGAGCGCATCGGAACCAGAAGGGTCATGGTGGAAAAAGAACTCTTCAGCTACAATGACAAAAAGGAGAAATACCTGTGGTACGAATACATTCCCTCCTGCCTGGAGGATGCGCCTGCCGGGTCGGTCCCGCTGGTCATACTGCTCCACGGTCACAACAACGACCCCCGTACGCAGGCGGAGACCAGCGGATTTGTGGAACTGGGAGCTTCTGAGGGCTTCTTTGTCGCAGAACTGGAGTGGCAGGGGAAGCCGGGCTACGATTACATGGGCGATCACGGCATAGAGGCGACAGTGCGTGAAATCCTGCGGGAGCATCCGCAGCTCGACCCTTCGCGCGTGTATGCCGAGGGACTTTCTGCAGGAGGGTTCTGCGCAACCGCACTGGGAATCACCAAGAGCCACCTGTTTGCGGCCGTGGGGGCCCATTCTGGCGGCATTTTCAGCGATGCGCTCAATCTTGGATTTCCGTTCATGAATCCGGTGTCGCTGCGCTCTGCGGCGCTCCAGAATTCCGGCAAGGTCAGGATGCCGTACTTCAGTATCACCGGCACCGTAGACGATGCCGTGCCCTTCGTGCGTCCCGACCTGCCGCAGGGAGAGATGATTTCCGGAGCCTGGAGGCTGTATCAGCAGTATAACGGCCTTCCGGTCAGCGGTCCCACCGACCTGGAAACGTATCCCGTATTCGGCCTGCCGCTACAGGGGCGCCGCCGCATCGAAACGAACAAGGGACACGCCATGGAGGCAGGCGACATTGCCGATGCCGCCGGACGTCCGGTCATCCGGATCGTCGCGGTGGAAAACTTCGGCCACTGGAACTTTGTTCCCGGGGCGCGGCAGATGTGGGAGTTCTTCAAACTTTGGAGAAGGGACCCCCTGACGCTGGAATCACGCTATTCGCTTGATTAGGATCCCCTCCCGCAGCATGCGCCCCTCCTATAGGCAGGGGTAGATGTAGTCCCAGATTAAGTCCATCTCGGCTTGCGTGTCGGACAGCCATGCAGTGACGGCCACCACTGCGTTCTTCTCGGGGAGGACCAGGATGAACTGTCCGCCTGCCCCGTCGGCGCGGAAGCCTTCCACTTTGTTGCGCCAAGTCTGGAAACCATAGCCCTGACGCCAGTCGTTCCTGGCGGGATCCAACTTGGCGTCAGCCTCTTCAGGGCTGAGGGTAGCCGGAGCGCAGTCGATGTGACTGGCGCCCATGTTTTCCACCCATTCGGCGGGAATCAGCTGCTTGCTTCCCCATCTGCCCTTCTGCAGCAGCAGCTGGCCCATCTTGGCCATGTCTTCCGTCTTGAGGTGCAGGCCCCATCCGCCGAGGCTCACCCCGTTTTCATCTGCATCCCATTCGGGAATGTCGATGCCGAGGGGCTCGAACAGCCTGGGAGTCAGATAGTCGAGGACGCTCTCGCCGGTGAGCTTGGTCACGATGGCCGACAGCAGGTATGTGCCCAGGGAATTGTAGCAGAAATGGGTGCCGGGTTCATGTACAAACGGATGGGAGAAGAAGGCGGCGGCGATGTCGGTCCCTTCCTTTACGGAAGTTGTCATTGCCGTGATGTCGAACTGCAGTATGCCAAGGGAAGGGTCGGTGTCGTGGCCGCCTGCCATCATCAGCAGGTCCTCGACGGTGGCGTTGCATGGATTGTCAGGCCGCACCTTGTCGGGGAAGAACTTGTCCACCCGGTCCTTGAGCGAAAGCTTTCCGTCTGCGATGACCATTCCTACAGCAGCGGCTGTGAAGGTCTTGGATACCGAGAACATCGTGTGGGGCTGCTCGGGAGCGAACTTGCCGAACCATTTCTCGAGCACGACCTTGCCGTCCTTTACCACCATGATGCTGTGGAAGTTCAACAGCTTCATGTAGTCGATCGGTTCGGTAAAGGAAGCCACTATGCTGTCCTGCATGGCATGGAAGCTGGCTGCGAGTTCCGGTGAAGGTTCAGCCCTCTCAAGGTCCCTGGGAGGCTGTGTGGTGCAGGCTGCAAGCATTATGCAGCCAAGAAGGATAAGTGTCTTTTTCATTGTTTACAATGCCGGATAAATGAAGTCCCAGAAGAGCCAGAGCTCCATCTGGTGGTTTTGCAATTCTGCGCGGGCTGCGATGACGGCGTCCTTCTCGGGAAGGACGATGATCATCTGGCCCCAGGCTCCGTCGGCACGGAAGCCGCCTACGGTGTTGCGCCAGGTCTGGTAGCCGTATCCTGCGACCCAGTCGTTGCGGGAAATGGGGTAGAAGGGCGGCTGGTCTATCTGCTCGGCGGTCAGGCCGTTGGGATAGTTGTCGATGTGCTTTGCCGTCTGCCTCTCAATCCATCCGGCGGAAATGAGCTGCCTGCCGTTCCACCGGCCTTTCTGCAGCATCAGCTGGCCGGCCTTCGCCATGTCTTCGAGGCGCAGGTGCAGGCCCCATCCGCCGGTGCACACGCCGGCCTCGTCCATGTCCCACTCGGGGGTCTCGATTCCCATGTACTTGAAGACTCGCTCGTCGAGCAGGTCGCGTATGTTCTTGCCTTCAACCTTCTGTACGATGGCCGAAAGAGCGTAGGTACACAGGGAATTGTAGGTGAAGTACGTACCGGGTTCGTGTACGAAGGGATGGTTCAAGAAGGCTGCGGCAAGGTCAGCGCCCGGCTTGAGCTTGATTTCCATCGAAGTGGTATCGTATTTCTCCATCGTGTCCCATGTGGGGTCTGTCTCGTGGCCGCACTGCATGGTGAGCAGGTCCTCGACCCTGAGTTTCCTGAGGTTCTCCGAAGGCTCGGCGGGCAGTTTGTCGGAGAAGAAGTCCGCGACTTTGTCCTCTACCGTGAGCAGACCGTCATCAACTGCGAGTCCCACTGCAAGAGCAGTGAAAGTCTTGCTGGCGGAGAAGACGTGCTGAGGTCTGTCGGCAGGCCATTCGGGATCCATGTCCTCTTCAAGGACGACCTTTCCTCCCTTCAGGACCATGATGTTGTGCATGAATACCTGCTTCATGGGATTGGGGTCGGATGCGGACCTGGCTACGGTGTCCTTCCAGGCGGAAAATGCCTTGAGAAGTTCTTCAGACGCCTCTGCGCGAGGAAGGTCCTTGGGTGCTTGGGTACAAGCAATGGCGGCAGATACTGCCGCCATTGCAAGTATGTTATAAAACTTCATATCAGAAATAATAACCCATGAGGTTCCATATGCTCAGGCCGTTGGCCGCCATTCCGCTCAGAAGGGGTTCGGGCAGGCTGTAGCTCATGTTGGTTGGGGCGAGCAGCGCCGCGACGACTCCCGAGGCTTTCTGCCCGTTCATCACCATGGCAAATCCCTCTTCGAAAGGAATCTCATACCTGACCCCCTGCCATACATAGTAGCAGGTGGGAGCGATGGCGGATTTGGTTGATGCCGAGCCGCTCAGGTATTCATCATACGATACGGGCATGAATGCGACGCCGCCGGTCGAATCTCCGTCTTTCTGGAGAGGCCCAAGGATAGGATTGGGGGTGTCGGTAATGCCTGTGAAAGAAATGAACTCGTCGCCGGCAGTGTAATTCATCTTGACGGTAAACTCGTACATTCCCTGGATGACGGGGGATTCCACCGAGTAGAAGTGGAGCATCATGAAGGACATGTCGCCGGAGCTTGCCGGAGTTGCGGGAACGAGGTCGTCCTTCTTTTCGCAGTACAGGAAGTCCACGCTTGGGCTCTCCGTGAAGTTGAACTTGTCGGTGAAGCTGAAGTTGAGGCGTCCGGGGAAGTTGCTGCTTACGGAAACGCCGCCGTGAATCATGATGTAAGTGCCGTAGGAAGGTTCGAAGAACCAGCAACCGGCATTTGCAGAACCGTAGACTGCCGTCCCGGCATCGCCTGTGGCGGCAATGGCGTAATCACCGGTTCCATCGCCCACTACCGAAACTTCAGCCAGCTGGGCGGAAGTTTCCTTGTCATAAATCCTGTAAACGTGTGCGGCAAGGCCGTTTGCTTTGGCTGCAGGTTCTTCGGTGTAGTAGTAGTTCGTGGGAATGTCATATTCGAGCACGCCTTTTGCGCGAATCTTCACTATCGTGCCTTCCTCGTCCTTCAGGCGGACGGTTCCGGAGATGCTGTAGTCCTTCACTCCGTCCAGGGTGACGGTGACCATTCCGTTATTGATGTCGCCGTCGGCTTTGTCGCTCTTGAAATGTCCGTTGAAGAAGCCGATCCCCTCTCCCACTGTATATGAACCGGGAGTAAGGAAGGGTATGACGGAATAGAAGTTAAGGTCGAGTTTGCCATTTTCCGAAGTGGCGGAAACAGGGAGTGTCAGGACGTCGCTGCCTGATTCCTGTCCTCTGGCGATGCTGGAATAAGTAGCGTCGATGACAGTCCAGCCTGTGGTTTCCGGCTGTCCGTCACCCGTGCAGGATGCGAGTAAGCAGCTTGCGGCAGCAGCCAGGGCTAAATATAGTAACTTTTTCATATCCTGTTGTTTTCAAGATTAATAACCGGGATTCTGCTGATTTGCCATGGCCTTGTTGGTCTGGAGTTCAGTCAGAGGGAAAGGAAGGAGGAGGTCACGCTCCTGGAAACCTGCGGCAGGGTCGGGATTGTCAACATACTGTACGATTCCGCCGGGCATGAGGGTTGGCAGTTTCTTGCCCTTGTCGGCGCATTCCTTGGCAAGGTCGCCCCAGCGCTTGAGGTCCTGGAAACGTACGGCCTCGAAGCAGAGCTCGAGCATGCGCTCGGTCTTGACGTCCTCGAAGGTGACTCCGCTCTTTGCGGGCAGGCCTGCGCGGGCGCGAACTTCGTTTACATAAGCGTCAGCGCTTCCGCCGCCACCGCGCACAGCGGCTTCAGCAGCCATGAGGAGTACATCCGCGTAGCGCATGCAGGGAGTGTTGGTGAGGTTTCCGGTCCATGCGTTCCATATCTCGTCTTCCTGGCTCATGAGCCACTTGAAGCGGAATACGCCCTCGTTGCCTCTCCAGCTGGAGCCGCCTGTGTAAACGACACCGAATGAAGGGAGGTCGTCGATTACGAGGCAGGAAGCGAGGCGCCTGTAGCTGCTGGGACCTTCCTCCTTTACGAATGCATCGTAAATCTTCCTGGTAGGGTTCATGCCGCCCCATCCCATCAGGTCGACGAACGGGAAGGTGTTGGTGCCGTCGGTCGTGAAGCAGTAGGGGAAAGGCCAGTTGTCCTGGAGTCCGTACCAGCCGTCTTGCACGGCGCTTGCGGCAGCGTCGGGATTGCGGAGGTTGGCGGTGTCCCACTTGCGGACGTTCTCGAAGATGTACTCGCGGCAGCCGTTAGCCTGCATGTGATACAGGTCGTTCATGTCGGGAATGAGGCCGTACAGACCGGAGCTGATGACCTTGTCGAATGCGTTCTTGGCATCGGTGAACTTCTCCTCGGTAAGATAGACTTTGCCGAGTACTGCGAGAGCGGCTTCCTTCGTAATGCGTGTGCCGGTGTCCTTGTCGTCGATGCCTGCCTTGGAAGGGAGCTTGCCGGAGTCGATGGCCTCGGTGAGGTCGGTCTCGACGAACTGCCAGAGCTCGCTGATTTCGGTCTTGCCGATGTTGTATTCTTCCGGTGCAAGGACATGGTCTACCTTGGGGACGGCTCCCCACAGGGTAATGAGTTCATAGTAGCACAGGGCCCTGAAGAACTTGGCTTCAGCTATGCAGCGGGCCTTGACCTCGCTCTCGGGCTCGAACTTGTCAAGCACCATGTTGGCGAAATAGATGTTCCTGTAGAGTCCGTTGTAAACGGCTTCCACCCAACTGTTCGACGGGGTGACGGTGCTGGATGAGAATTCCGCCTGGTTGGCGCTGGAGTCGACCATGTCGTCCCCCATGTTGTTCAGCATCCAGAACATGTTTACGTAGCAAGGGCCGATGGTGTAGCCGCATCCCGACCAGTTGGCGCGCCATGCGTGGTAGACTGCGGCGGTCGCGGCAAGGCAGTCGTCATCGGTTATGTAGGAGTTGTCCTCGCTCTGGACACCCTGCTGTGGGATGTCAAGCAGTTTCTCGCTGCAGGCGCTCAGGATTGCAGCCGAACTTGCAAGGAGGGCGAATAACTTGAATATCTTTTTCATACTTCCTTCGAATTAGAATGTTACGGTAACACCGAAGAGCATCTTCTTGGTGGTAGGATAGGCACCGAAGTCGAGGCCTATGCCGGAAACGGCGTCGGTAGATATTTCAGGGTCGAGGCCCGGATACTTGGTGAAAAGGAAGAAGTTGTCCAGGGATGCATACAGGCGGAGCTTCTCGATGAAGATCTTGCGGGTGAAGTTCTGGGGAAGCGTGTATCCGAGCTGGATCTGGCGGATGCGGAAATAGGAACCGTCAAATACGAATGCGTCGGAGAGCATGTAGCGCTGGATGTTTTCCGAACGGGACTGGGGACGTGCGAACCTGGTGTTGGTGTTGGTTGGAGTCCACCTCTGGTCGTACAGGGACTTGAGGTTGTAGAAGAGCAAGGCGTTGTTGTAGCACATGAACACGTCGTTGCCCTCGCTGCCGTTGGCGAATACCGTGAAGTCTATGCCCTTCCAGCCAAGCTGGAGCGTGAGGCCGTAGGTGAAGTCGGGAAGCGGCTTGCCTATCATGGTCTTGTCGCTTTCGTCGATGACACCCTCGGGGTCACCGGAGAGGTTCTTGAATACTGGATCGCCGTTCTCATCGAGCTTGTCGAGCTGGAAGCCGCGGAAGTACCACACGGGATATCCTTCTTCGAAGGCGGCCAGCCTGCCGACTCCGTTGATCTGTACGGTGGGGCTCATGATACGGCTGTCGCTCACGTTGGGGTTGAGCCAGGTGACCTTGTTCTTGAGTGTGGCGATGTTGCCGCTGACAGAGTAGAAAAAGTCGCCGATCTGGTCTTTCCAGCTGAGGTCGATTTCTATACCCTCGTTGCGGATGTTGCCTCCGTTGACGGGAGCCGCGGTGTTGCCGGCCTCGAAGGGAACCTTGATGCCCTGGATGATGAGGTCCTTGGTGTCCTTGCGGAACCAGTCGGCAGAGAGGGCCAGGCGGTCTGAGAAGAAGCGGGCGTCGAGACCGAAGTCAAGCTGCTCGGAAGTCTCCCACTTGAGGTCGGGATTGTACAGCTGGCCGGGACGGAACATCTTGTTGTAGGAGATGCCGTTGTTGGTGAAGCTGTATCCTACCGCATCGGAAATGATGGAGTTGGAATAGGTGTAGCCGGAGAGGTTGCTGGTAGAGCCGTTCTGGCCCCAGCTGGCGCGCAGCTTGAGGAAAGATACTGTCGGCTTGATGCCCTTGAAGAACTCTTCGTTGGAAATGACCCAGCCTGCGGATGCGGAGGGGAAGAAGCCCCAGCGGTTGCCGGCAGGGAGGACGGAAAGGTCTGCCGCGTCAGCGCGAAGGGTGGCCTCGAGGAGGTACTTCTCCGCGTAATTGTAATTCAGACGGCCGAAGTAGGAGAGTTTGGTGTTCACCAGCTCGTAGCCGTCGGTCTCATGGATTGCAGTGCCGGAAGGATAGCTGATGTCGGCGAACAGGGGGTCGTCCTTTGCGGCGGAGCTGATGCCGACCATCTCATAAAGCCTTGAATTGCGGCTGAATGACATACCTGCCATCACTCCGAAGTTGTTCTTGCCGAGGGAGAAGTTGTAGTTGGCGAAGTTCTCCCACTGATAGTAAGTGGTCGAGGTGCTGGTCCTGGATACGGACAGGCCTTCATCGGAGGTGAAGTAGTTGGATCCTCCGTAGTAATTGTGGGCGAAATAGTAGGCGTTGTCCCCGTAGACCTTGTATCCCAGGCGGGACGTCAGGACGAGACCCTTGACGGGGGTGAAGTTCGCAAACAGCGTACCGGACAGGCGGTTGCCGTAGTTCTTGCGCTCTGCGCTCCTGACCGCGACCATGGGGTGAAGGAGACCTTCGGTAGAGTAGTAGTTGCCGTTGGCGTCGGTGAATAGATTGTAGACACCCTGGTTGAGTATGGTCTGCATGTTCGTAGGCAGATTGTCAGGAGAATAGGTGTCTGCAAGATAGGGCGGCTGGTACAATGCCTGCGCAAAGATGTTGGGGTTGCGCACGCCGCTTCCGTTCAGGGGAACGCCGTCCACGAGCGGTGATGCCTGGTAGTAAGCATAATCCGCGGTGGCGCCCACCTTGAGCCACGGCTTGACCTGGTAGTCTGCATTGAGAGCTACGCTGTACCTTTTGTAGGTGTCCCTGCTGAGTCGTACCACGCCATCTTCGTCATGTGCGCCGAGGGAGATGTAGAATGAACCCCTGTCGTTGGCGCCCTGGACGTTCACGGTGTGCTTCTTAGTGACGCCCTTGCCGAATGCCACGTCGAGCCAGTCGGTGGAAGTCTGGCCGTCCCAAACGCCCTGGTCGATGAGCAGCAGGAGGTTGTCGTCGGTGAATGAGGGGTTGGACTCCTGGTTCTGCTTGATGTACTCAAGTGCGTTGATGACCTTGGGCTTTACGGCCAGGCTGCTGATATGGTACTGGAAGTCGTAGCTGACGGCTCCTTCGCCCTTGGCACCCCTCTTGGTGGTGATGAGGACGACACCGTTGCCTGCCTGGGCTCCGTAGATTGCTGCCGATGCGGCATCCTTGAGGACCTCCATGCTCTCGATGGAGTTGGGGTCGATGCTGGAGATGTCGTCCATCAGAAGGCCGTCCACGACGTACAGGGGGTCGGAGGTTCCGTTGGATGCGATACCGCGGATGCGGATCGTAGGAACGGCACCGGGCTGTGCGGAAGTCGTGATGAGGGTGACGCCGGGGGTCTTTCCCTGGAGAGCCTGCTCGAGGTTGGCGATTGCACGGCCCTGGATTTCTTCGGAGCCTACGGATGAGATGGCTCCCGTGAGGTTGGCCTTGCGCTGGACGCCATAGCCGACGACGACGACTTCTTCAAGAAGTTGGTTGTCGTCCTCGAGGACGACGTTCATCTGCGGAGCTGCAGGGAGTACGGCGTCCTTGTAGCCGATGCTGGAAAAAGTAAGGCTTGCGCCCTGGGGGACGCTGATCGAGAAGTGGCCTTCGGCGTTGGTGACTGTTCCGTTGGCGGGTGCGCCGCTTTGGACGACACCGGCTCCGATTACAGGCACTCCTGCCTTGTCGGTCACAGTACCGGAGACCCGGATCTGCTGGGCGAAGGCCATGGGCCCTATGGCAAGCAGTGTTGCAGCCAGCAGAATCTTGATTAGATGAATGGTTTTTTTCATACTGTATGGGTTGGTTATTGAGTGTTATCGGTTTTGCTTATGCAAAAATAGCAAACCCTCGATACAATTTGCTTACCTTTTTGTATTTTTACTTATCCGTGCGTTCACATCGGGGCAAACAAATGAACAAACAAATAATAATAAATACGCGGGGAATGTTTTTATTTGCATCAAGTAATACCACCGATTATGAAACGCCTGCCGATTATCCTGTTTTTGCTTGCTGTCCTGTTGCCGCTTGGCGTCATGGGACAGGCCGACACCCTTACCCTCGCCCAGCTCCGCTCCGCCGTCCAGGCCGATCCGGGCCGAGCCGGGGGCAATCACTACAATTACCAGTTCGCTCCTTACAGCGCCGCTCCCGCTCCCAGGGGATATGAGGCCGTATATATCAGCCATTACGGCAGGCATGGTTCCCGCCATGTCACCAACAGCAAGAAGTACGACGACCTGGCGAGGATATTCAAAGAGGCTGCGTCCGCCGGAGTCCTTACGCCCGAAGGGGAGAGGCTCTGCGCCGACTACATGGCCATATACCCCAAGCTTCAGTACCATAACGGCGACCTCACGCTCAAGGGCCAGTGGCAGCACCGCGAGCTTGCCCGCCGCATGGTGAAAGCGTATCCTTCGGTATTCAGGAAGAAAGTGGCGGTCGACGCCCGTTCCACGGTGTCGCACCGCGCCATGATAAGCATGATGTCATTCTGCGACGAGCTCAGGCAGCTGCGCCCCAAGGCGACCATCAGCTACGCAGCCAACTACAGCGACCTCCACATCACGGCCCTGAATCCCCCGGGTGCCGGTGAAGAAGCTGCCGGGAAGGATTTTGCACGCATGTTTTCGAGCGAAACGATGCGGGCCGAGTTCGCACGTGCAGCTACCGCCGATTCACATTCCACGGAGGCGACTCTCGGACGCTTCTTTACGAGCCTGGAGCCGCTGGAAGGGTGCGGAACTCCCGCCCAGATGCTTTCTGACCTTCTTGAGGTCGCGGGCATTCTGCAGTGCATGGACTTCGACGCCGACCTGTCTGGTTATTTCACTTCGGACGAACTGTTCGACGGCTGGGCGTACAGCAATCTCTTCGCAGCTCTCATGTTCCGCGAGAACGCTTATTCCGCCGGTTTCCTGACGGCCCGCGCATATACTCTGCTGGACGACATCATCTCCCTTGCCGACAGCGACATGGCTTCCGGAGACATCGACGTGCGCCTCCGTTTCGGCCACGATACGGTTGTGGCTCCACTCATGGGGCTGCTGGGAGTCCCCGGCTGGGAAGCGCTCGGAGCGGACATGACCAGCTGGAAATACCATTTCCAGAGCTGGAACGTACCAATGGCATCCAATGCCCAGTTCATTTTCTACCGCAACAGGAAGGACCCTTCCGACATCCTCGTGCGCCTGATGTACAATGAGAAAGACCAGGCTCTCCCGCTTGCAGACCAGAGCCTCGCTCCGTACTACCGCTGGAGCGACTTCAAGTCTTATTATGCTCCCGTGATTGAAAACGCGCGCGAGCTCTGCGAGAGACTGCGCAGCCAAGAATAACATTAAAATATTATAGCCTTTATGAAACGTTTATTCCTTTTTGTTCTGGCAGCATGTGCCACGCTTCTGGTCTCTTGTGCGAATGACCCCAATCCCGTCGTAAAAGTGGACGGAGGCTCCGTCCAGGGTATACTGGAGGATGATGTGCTCATCTACAAGGGCATTCCCTTCGCCGCTCCGCCCGTAGGCGAACTGCGCGGCAAGCTCCTTCAGCCTGTGCAGCCCTGGGAGGGCGTACTGGAGGCCGACGCTTTCCGCGCTGCTGCCGCCCAGGCCGTCAAGACCGCTGACGACCCCATCTGGTATAAGGAATTCTATGCTGACGGACAGCCCGAGTACAGCGAAGACTGCATGTACCTGAATGTCTGGGCTCCCGCCGGAGCAGTGGGCAACGCCGGCTCCAAGGCTCCCGTAGCCGTGTGGATTCACGGCGGCGGCTTTCAGCAGGGCTACAGTTTCGAGAAGGAAATGGACGGAATGGAGTGGGCCAGGCGCGGAGTTATCCTCGTCACCATCCCTTACCGCCTCGGAGAAATCGGATTCCCTTCGAAGGACTGCCTGCTCGGTCTTCAGGATCAGGTGTTCGCCCTCAAATGGGTGAGGGACAATATCTCTGCATTTGGCGGAGACCCTTCGAACGTGACGATTTTCGGCCAGAGCGCCGGAGCCATAAGCTGCAAGTACCTGCTCACTATGCCTGAGGCTGAAGACCTTTTTGCAAGGGCCATTCTGCAGTCCGGCGGCGGCGTCAACGACATGTCCTTCCACCCTTCGCTCCCCGCCGGGACAGGCGGTGAAATCTTCCCCGCAAAGGTTGAGGAAGGCTGCTTTGACACCAAGCCCATAATGATGGGATGGGTGGCCCAGGACCCCGATTTCCTCGGGAAGCCTACAGTTGCCGAATTTGCCGACATCCTCGTGGCCCGTTCCGCCGACAGGCCTGTGTACGTATATGCCTTCAACCGCAATCTGCCCGGAGAGGCGGAGGGAGAGCCCGACTTCGGTGCGTTCCACTCCTTCGAGCTCTGGTACACTTTCGGCACCCTGGACCGCTGCTGGCGTCCTTTCACCGCGGCAGACCACGAACTGAGCCGCCGCATGCTCGACTGCTGGACCTCGTTCGCCCGCACCGGCAACCCTGGCTGGAAAGCCTATGACAGCACCGATAAATATGTAGAAACTTTTGATGTTGAGTAACTTATGACTATACTTGAACTTCTTGCCGCAGCACTTGTTGCTGCCGCACCAGCGCAATGCGCAAAGGCGCCGTCACTGGAAAAGCAGGTCGACAAGATTGTTTCCGGCATGACGCTCGATCAGAAAATCGGCCAGATGATTCAGCTGGAAAGCGCCCAGCTCGCTTACGTCAATCCCGAGCTGGAGTTCGTTACCTTGATGAACTACGGGCCGGAGAAACTCTCCGAAATCATCGCCCGCGCAGGCCTGCAGGACCGTTACGACGCAGCCTCGATGTTCTCAGCACTCAAGCAGGGGAACTTCGACACCATGTATCCCTTCTATCTTCTGAGCCAGGAGCTTTGCGCGCTTGAAGGCTATTCGCTGGACCCTGCAAAACTCAAGACGGTCCTCGGAGAGCATAAGGTGGGCTCCATAATCAACATGCTCGGTGTGGAAGCCTCGGAACTCCCGCTTTGGCGCAAGACCATCGCCGGTCTGGAAGCCGCAGCCCTTGAGTACACCGGTGTGCCGATTATCTACGGACTCGACCAGGTACACGGCCCCACGTATATCTACGGCGGCACAATGTTTCCCCAGCAGCTGGGAATGGCGGCCACCTTCAACCCGGAACTCGTGCATGAGCTGGGAGAGATGAATGCCTACGAGACCCGTGCCGGCGGCGTGCGCTGGTGCTTCGGTCCCAGCATGGACCTTGCCCTCAAGCCCACCTGGTCCCGTTTCTACGAGACCTGGGGAGAGGACCCGTACCTCACCGGGGTCATGGCGACGTCTTACGCCCAGGGCCTGCTCGGTCCCGATCCCGACCACATTGATGAATATCATGTCATCCCGTGCCTCAAGCACTACGTGGGATACGGTACGCCCGACAGCGGCATCGACCGCACGCCTGCCACCATCACCCTTCAGGACCTGCGAGAGAAGCATTTCGAGCCTTTCCGCAAGGCTCTGCTCGCCGGAATTCCGTCCGTCATGACCAATTCCTCAGTGGTCAACGGCGTGCCCGGAGTCTGCAACAAGATGCTGCTTACCGACTGGCTCAAGGATGAGCTGCAGTGGGACGGAGTGGCCGTTTCCGACTGGGCCGACGTGCAGGAGCTCAGCCGTCTTATCAAGATTTCTCCGGGCCCCAAGGAAAGCATAGCGATGGCGGTGAACGCCGGCATAGACATGATAATGGTGCCCTCTGACCTTTCCTACGGCCCTCTGCTCCATGAGCTTGTGGCGGAAGGCAAAGTGAGCATGGAGCGCATTGACGACGCCGTGCGCCGTATCATACGCATGAAGGTGCGTGCGGGCCTCTTCGACAAGAAGCAGAAGAAGGTCGAATATCCCAAGTTCGGCAGTCCCGAATTCGCCGCCAAGGCCCTGCAGGCTGCCGTCGAGAGCGAAGTGCTGCTCAAGAACGAGGGAGGCCTTCTGCCTCTTGCCCAGGGTACGAAAATCCTTCTCTGCGGCCCCAATGCCGATACCATGCGCGGCCTTTCCGGCGGCTGGACCTATTCCTGGCAGGGGAGCAAGGTGGAGCATTTCAGCGAGCCGTACAATACCATCCGCGAGGCTCTGGAGGCCCGATTCGGAGCGGACAACGTCATTTATGAGCCCGGTGTGGAATATGACTTCGGAAGCGACTGGTACAATGAAAAGGAGCCTTGCATCGACAAGGCCGTAGCGCGTGCGGCCGGGGCCGACTGCATCATTGCATGCGTAGGCGAGTGCTCTTACGCCGAAATGCCCGGCAGCATCAAGGACGCAAACCTGTCGCCTGCGCAGAAGGAACTCGTACGCGCCCTTGCAGCCACCGGAAAGCCTCTT
>CAMOGR010000230.1 GCA_946614205.1 uncultured Bacteroidales bacterium
AGCAGCTCGCTGCTGTCCAGCTCCGGAGTCTTGTATATTAAACGTGTTGTCGTGAATTTCATAGTTGTCTTTCTTTAGTCTGGTGAATACGTTACATGAACACCACGGAGCATTATAGGACAACCTGTATCTGCGGCCTGAGTTACAGTAATAACTATCGTACCGCTTGCGCTTCCTGTAAAGGTTGCTGTTTGCTGGGGATGCTCACCGTCAGTATTTGTAAAAACTTGGTCAACAGAGCCAAAAGCAGCACCACCAACAGAACAATTTGCTGTGATTTCCCAATTTTGACCTATAGAGAAATCCAAACTGACAGCAGAGATCGTTCCTGCGAAAGACGAAGATGTGAGAGTAACCACAGTAGGTTCATGCTCCCATCCCCAACCATTCCAGATAACTGTTCCTGCCCATGCCCAAGGCGTATTAATCTTATAGGCATCCTGATTATTCTCAAGAGTCCATGACTTTCCGTCAAGGGTTGCAGTAAGAGGTGAAGACCAAATATTCTCATCATTAAGGCCAAAATCTCCCGTGTCGAAGGTGTGATCGTATATGTAAACAGTTGGAGGCACAGGAGTATCATTTATGCCGTCCGGCTCGAACACCAGGTTTGCCCATTGGCCAGCATAATCATCCCAAGCATAAATATGTAACTGAGCGGAAGTTAATGATACTATTGTCCAGTCGACAGAAACCTTGTCATTACCGGAAACCAACACTATCGGGAACGCTCCATTTGCGAAATGAAGAATGCTCTCCGATGATGTTAGAGACCATAGACCATTTGCATCTGTAGGATCCAGATTCTGAGGATTCGATGCACAATCATTAAAATACCCATAATTCTCAAGCGCAAAAGAATGGTTTGAATAGAAGAGTAAGCGAGGATTGCCTAGTCTTGCAGGGAAAGTACCACTATAATCGTCATTAAGAACGTTATAACTCTCAGTTGTCGGCACACTTGTTTTCCAACTCCAACTTTCCCAATAATTAACCAGTTTCCATTTACTTCCTACAAGTATTTTTTCTTTTGCCGTAAGACGAGTGGCATGGTCGCTGGCAAGATCAACATTTATGGGCTTTATTGATCCGCGGCTAAATTCTTTTCCGGTAACGGTATAATCATAAGTAGCAACGTCCGTCGTAACGGTTATGGTTCCCGACCAGGTGCCAGGGGCAACTACCTGATAGACTTTGATACCTGCATCTTTGCTGCCGCCAACGGTGGTAGCGGAGGCGAGGGTGGAGGTGACGGTGTTTTCGGAGAGGCCGGTAATTGCGGGAAGACTGCTTGCAGAAACTACTTGGATGAGGTCAATGGTGAAGTCGCCGGCGATGTTGGAGGAGGAGGCGAACTTTACGCTTTGAATCTTCTCGGAAGCATAGGTGGCGTTGGTAGTATAGACGTTATACTCGATAACGGAACCAAGGTTGACAAAGCAGGCCTCGCCGCCGGTGGAGTTGATGTCGGCAGGAGTATCGGTGGCGAGTACGATGGGAAGGGAAACCATAGGCATGGCGTCCTTGATATTGCTGCCGTTCTGGGACGCCGGAATGCTAAGCTCGGCATTAGCCCCTGTGGCTGCAGCGGTATAAGGTGCGTAAGCGTAAATGGTTGAACCGGAAGCCATTGCGGCCTCGCTGGTAACATTGAAGCTACGGGGGTCAGTGCCCATGTTAATCGTGGAGTTACCGGGTTTGTCGGTATACCAACCGATTACGTCGCCGGTCTCCCATGCCATGTAGTCGCCGGACAGGACGGCTTTAGTGTCGCCGGTGATGGCGATGGTGTAGGTGCACTCTCCAACGGAAGGAGTGATTTCCTCGGGAGTCTGTTTGGTGTTGCAAGCCAGCAGAGAAATACCTGCAAGAGCAACGATAATGTAGTTCAGAATCTTTTTCATCGTCGTCATCTTTTAAAGGTAATCTTCACTGTCTCGATTGAGCTTTTCGGTCCTGTTGGTACCGTCATACGACTGCGCTATGGGGCCGCAATGAACCTCGAAAACCCTCATGGTTGGGGCTGTGTACAATGTTTTAATGTCCATAATAATATGTGTTGTTATTTCTGATATACTCTAACCCAGTCGATTTCGTATGTGGCCTCGCTGAAGTTGGCGTCGGGAGCACCGCCCCATGAGCCGCCGATAGCGAGATTGAGCTTGAGATTGAACTTCTGGTCAAAGGGCCAGGTAGGCAAATCCGGGGTGTTCGGAGTGGGATTGGGTGCGAAGAAATACTCTTCTCCGTCATAATAGCCGCGGATATACTCGTGTGTCCACTCCATGCCGTAGCAGTGCCAGTCGCCGGGATTGGCCACTTTGGCATAGTCGGAATACGAATGCTTGATTCCCGTATCGGGATCCACATAACCGGTGTTGGACCCGGCCTCGCCGGTGGCATTGTAGCTGTGCGCCGAGAACCATACGCGGTTGGGGTTGTCGCCGGGCACAAACTCCATTATATCTATTTCCGCGCCCGTTCCTAAAGGATCGCGCACCCAATACGGACCGTCTACGAGCAGCATCCAGAATGCCGGCCAGCAACCCTTGATGGTAGGCAGCTTGGCCCTCATCTCGATATAGCCGTACTGCCAGCCGTCCTTGGTGTTCATACGGGTGGAAATGTACTCGCAATTGTCGGACTGGAAGGAGGGCGATATCTTGTAGGCCTTTATCTTCAGCGTGCCGTCGCTGACGGATGCCGTCTGCTGTCCGGTTGGCTCGTAGACGCCGCCGTCGCAGTAGTACTGCAGCTCCTGGTTGCCCCAGCCGGTGCCGCCGTGTTCGAAAGTCCAGTTGGTATAGAGCTTGACCTGCGAATCAAACTCATCGGTCCAGACAAGATGGTACCCGTCCGGAGCAAAACCGTCCGTAGGGTCGACCTGTCCGCCGCCGTCCGAGGGCTTCTGCGGATAGTACGGCACGTTGCTTCCGGCTCCGGCGCCAGAGGTCTCCGGATCAAACCAGTAGACCGGATCCTTGCCGGAGCAGGAGGCAAGCACCAACAGAATCAACCCAATAAATAACAGATTCTTAATGTGTTCCATCACTGTCGTTTATTTGGCCGGAGCAAGGAACACTGTGAACCACTGCTCGTTGAAATCCTGGTAAATCTCAACCCGGACCAGGCTGTCCGCAAGGGATGCCACGGTCCATTTGGCGTTGAGTCCGAAATGATAATTGGGATCGTCGGGAGACACTTTGCTCTTGCCGGCAAGCATCAGGGGGAAGCCGCCGTCGGAGAAGCTGATCTTCACGGCGCCGCCTTCTTTTACGATAGCCCACTTGCCCTTGCCTTCAACGGTGTAATCCTCACCGTCGCCGACGCCGTCGTTATAGATGTGCTGCGTCTCGCCAAGGTCTATGGTCAGGGAGCCGTCAGACTCAAAGGTGATGGTGTCGTCTGCGGTGTACTCGGGCACAGGGTCGTCAAAATACTCCCAACCGTCGCCCCACCATCCGAAGCGCTCGACCTTGAAGGTCTTGCCGCTCAGTGCTGCCTTGGCGGAAGCCTCCGTGACTTCTCCGTTCTCGGTAGTGCCGGGGTTCTCGTTGAAGCTCTCGGGAACGATGACGAGGAAGAACCACTGGCCGTGCTGGTCGAAGTAGAGACGGAAGGAGTCGGCGGTGAGCTCGCGGATCTGATACCTGCCGTTGATGCCGTCGGTATCACCGATCATTGCGGGGAAGCCGCCGTCGGAGAACTGGATCCACTCGGCTCCGCCATCTTTTACATAAGCCCACTTCTCGTTGCCAGTCACCGTTACGCCTTCCTGGATGCCGCCCACTACGCCGTCGTTGTAGACGGTCTTGTCGGCGCCCTGGTCGAGTTTGAAGGCGCCGTCCTTCTCAAAGGTCATGCGGTCGTCTGCAGCGCAGGCAGGGATTGCCAGGCTGGCGAGTTTGGCATTGGTTTCCTCGTCCCACTCCTCGCTGTAGTAACCATAGCGGTAGAGCTTCCAGGTCTTGGAAATCAGCACGTTCTCGGCGGCACTCAGCGTCGGGTCAATAATCTCCTGCTCGCTGCTGCCGATGGTGAAATTGAACTCCGCGGGATCACTCTGTCCTCCGGTACCATAAGCTATGAGGGTGCCGGTGTAGAAACCCTTGGCTGTGTAGGTCTTGGTCACTTCACGGTCGGTGAAAGTGGTTTTGTTACCGGAAGGATCGACGACGGTCCAGTAAGGCGAAAGGTCGTCGGAGGTAAACTTGAATACCACCTCTCCGGTCTCTGCATTCGCGGTGACGGAATACATGGATACCGTCACGACCGGCTTCTGCGGCGTAGGGTCTTTCTGTTCCTCGCAAGAGAGCAGCAGGAGCGCTCCCAGTGCGGCGAAAGTCATCAGTTTGCACAGGTGTTTCATAGTACTATGTGATTAATAATTATTCTGTTTGAGCGTTCCCTCGGAGCGGTCGATTTCCGTCTGGGGGATGGGGAGGTAACGTTTGAGGGCGGTGTATCCCTTTGCGCCGAGCACTGCATCTGCCTTGTCAAAGCGGACGAGGTCGAAGAAGCGGTGCCCCTCCATTGCGAACTCCAGACGGTATTCGTCCAGCAGGTTGTCCAGCGTTGCCTTGCGGGCATGTGCGCCTATTTCCGCAGGCTCCACGCCGAATGCGCGGGCGCGTACCATGTTGAGATATTTGTCAGCCGTGGCCTGGTCACCGCCAGTGCGCACAAGCAGCTCGGCAGCCCTCAGGAGAGCCTCGGAGTAGCGATAGATACGCAGGTTGGTGCGGAAGTTGAGCTCGGGACTCTCGGAGCCGATGTAGTTGGAGTAGCCGTCGGAACGGCCCATGTACTTCTTGTTGAACATACCGGTATCGCCCTGGCGCTTGTTGTACTTCTCTCCGGGCTCGGAGTCGGTGTTGAAGTCCATGATAGAAGCGTCCCTGCGGGTGTCCCCCTCCTCAAAAGCGGCCTTGAGCGCCGGACTGACGGGGCCGAAGCCGTATCCCTCGCGGGCGAAGCGGGTACCCTTGTAGGAGTCGGGGCAGACGAAGGTAGGATAGATAGTGCCGCCGGGAGCGAAGATGTCGCCCCAGTCGCGGTTGGACGGATTGTCTGAATAGTTGATCTCCCAGATTGAGCCGCAGTTCCATTCGCCGGAGTCTTTCCAGATGTCTGCAAAGTTGGGCGTTAGAGCGTAGATGTCGGAATTGATCAACTGCTTCAGCTGGTCCAGTACACTGGGATAGCGGGCCGTATCGCCCTTGAGCATCACCACGTCTGCGCGAAGCATGTAGGCGCCGAAGCGGTTGACACGTCCGACCTGCGAGATGGCAACGGCGTCCGGAAGCCTTCCGGGCTCGGTGCACCAGTCGAGGTCGTCCATAATCTTGGCGTAAAGCTCGTCCTCTGATATCTGCGGCACGATGTAGCTGACATCCTTGCCGTCGGGATTCACATCGTAATAAGGAACGGCGCCCCAGAATTTCCACAGGATATGATAGTAGAATGCCCTGAGGAATTTGGCCTCCGCCACGTAGCGGTCGCGGTTGGCGTCCGAAATGCCGGAAACGTCGCCGATGCGGTTGACCACTATGTTAGAACGATAGATACCGATGTAGAGGTTGCGCCAGAGCTCAATGAGGCTCTGCTCGGGTGTCAGACGGTAGTCGAACATCAACTGGAGGTAAGGGCAGTCGCCGGGACCGCTGCCTCCGACGGCGTTGTAATCATCGGCCAGGATGTCGGAAATGAACTGATAGGGATGATATTCCCCTTTGGGCCTGTAGGTGCTGCTGGAGCAGAAATCCAGGGCCTGCAAAGGCGCGTATGCTGCCATCAGGGCCTTCGAGATATCGGTTTCCGTCTTGTAACTTTTCTCCTCGGGGATGATGGTTGTGGGCTGCACTTCGAGGAACTCGGTAGTACAGGCGGCCAGCAGGAAAGCCAGAGGGATAAGGATATATTTAGCTTTCATACGCATCAGAATGTTAAGTTAATACCTGCCGACAGTGTGCGGGCCTGAGGATAAACGCCCTTGTCGATACCCACCGACGTGCCTCCGGAGGAGATTTCCGGATCCATGCCGTGGTAGGAGGTAAGGGTGAAGAGATTCTCTGCATTGAGGTATACGCGGAGCTTGGAGATAAGTATGGCCCGGCTCCACTTCTCTGGCAGGGTATATCCGAGCGTGAGGTTGCGCAGGCGCAGGAAGGAGCCGTCATAAACCATGATGTCGGAGGAGCGCCAGTTCTGGTTTTTGCCGCCGTCGGCCTCTGCGGTAAGGCGGGGCAGGCGGTTAGATGTGCCGGGGCCCGTCCAGCGGTCGAGCATGTAGCGCTGCATGTTAACGAGCGGGAAGTCGGCGCGGCGGGTGGCGTCGTAGATGTCGCCGCCTATAGCAGAATAGAAGTTGGCTGAAAGGTCGAGACCCTTCCAGGTTGCACCCAGGTTGACACCGAAGGTCCAGTCGGGCATGCCCTTTCCTATGTAGGTACGGTCTGCGTCGTCGATGACGCCGTCGGGGATGGGGTTGCCGTCTGCGTCATAGGCGCCCGCGATATCCAGGAACTTGACGTCGCCGGCCTTGGCGTCCGGCTGATAGCGCTCGCCGTTCTGGTTGACATACGCCGCCGCCTCGATGTCGCTCTGGAAGATGCCGTCGGTCTTGTATCCCCAGAAGAAGGGGAAAGGCATGCCGTTCTCGGCGCGGGAGATGGTTCCCAGGTTGCCGTGGACTGCGTCGTAGTTCTGATAACCGGTGTCGTTGCCCAGCTTGAGGAGGACGTTCTTGTTGTAAGAGCCGTTGGCGCTGATGTTATACCCGAAGTCGCCAAGCTGCTGCTTCCAGGTGATATCGAACTCGACTCCGGAGTTCTTCATGTTGCCCACGTTGCCCCAGGGGAGGCTGTTGCCTATGTATGCAGGAAGCGACATGGTCATCAGCATGCCGTTGGTGCGCTTGTCGTAGTAGTCCAGCGACAGGCTCAGCTGATTCTTCCACAGGCCGATATCCACACCGACGTCAAATTGCGAGGACTCCTCCCATTTGAGGTCTGCGTTGGAGTATGCACGCGGGATGATGCCGGGGGCGAGGGCGGTGAGGCTGTCGACTCCGAGCATGTATCCGGCTATGCCCTGCATCATGGAGGTGTAGGCGAATGCGCCTATGTTCTGGTTACCGTTCATACCATAGCTGACGCGCAGCTTGGTGCGGTCCAGCCATGCGGGGCGACCGGCCATGAAGGGCTCGTTGGTGAGGTTCCAGCCAACGGAGGCCGACGGGAAGTTGGCCCATTTGTTGGCCGGGGAGAAGTTGGACGAACCGTCCCGGCGGATGGTGAGCTCCACCATGTAGCGCTCGGCATAGTCATAACTTACACGGGCGAAGTAGGAGGCGAGGCGGCTGTACGGGTCCGGGGAGCCGCTTGCGCTGCGCAAGTTGGAGTCCTGGTCGGTGGCGTCTATCCAGGGCTGCTCCACGTTGCGGATCTTGTAGCTGGTGCCGCTTACGTATGCGCCGCTGTGCGAATAGGCACTCTGGCCGAGCAGGGCAGTCAGGTTGTGCGCCTCACCCAGAGTGAATTGGTATGACAGGGTATTTTCCACCTGCCAGGAATAGCTGCGCGAGATGGACGACCAGACCTGGGAACCGGAGTTCTGATGGTTGGAGTTCATGTAGAACGGAATGCTGTAGCCGTCGTCCTTCGTGACAAACAGGTCGGCGCCGATGGAGGATTTGAACTTGAGGCCCTTGATGATTTCGAGTTCAGCGTATCCGCCGGCCACAATCTTGTCCTGGAAGTAATCGTCGGTAGGCTGATGCATCATCGCCAGGGGGTTGGGCATGGCCGCGAACTGGTCGCCAACTATGGAGAACGGCCTGCCCTCGGAGTCCTTGATGGCCGTAGGATGCTCTGCAAGCAGGGCCTCGGGATCCTCGGCATAGACGGGGAGGATTGGAGACAGCGAGAGGGCGCATCCCAGCACCGAACCGTATTCGGAGTTGGCATTGATGGACCTTGACTTGTCGTGGGAATAGGTGACGTTGGTGCCCAGACGGAGCGTCGTCAGGTAGTCGCGCTCCTTGCTGTCAAACACCGTGTAATTGTTGTTGGCGCGCAGGGTGACGCGGTCGTAGTTAGAATGGTTGTAGTTGCCTCCGATGATACCTTCCTGGTAGAAATAACTGCCGGACAGGAAGTAGTTCATCTTGGAGTTGCCGCCGGAGATGCTCAGCTGATGGTCGAGCACGGGGGCGTTGCTGTTGAAGACTTCCTTCACCCAGTTTGTACCTTCTCCGAAGGCATAGGGGTCGTCGTACACGGGACTCTCGCCCATATTCATGTACATCTCATTTATGATGAGAGCGTACTCGGTGGCGTTGAGCACGGAAGGCATCCTCCAGGGATTCTGCACGCCGTAAGAGGCGTTGTAGGAGATGACGCTCTTGCCCTCGAAGCCCTGGCGTGTGGTTACCAGGATAACGCCGTTGGCGCCACGCGCACCGTAGATGGCAGCGGAGGCCGCGTCTTTGAGGACTTCGACCGATTCGATATCGGCAGGGTTGATGTATTCGATGCCGCCCGTAACAGGCATTCCATCAACTATATAGAGGGGGTTGGAGTCGTTGATGGTGCCCACACCGCGGATGCGTACGCGCGTGCCGCTGCCCGGCTGGCCCGATGAAGGGGTGATGGTGACGCCGGACACCATACCTTTAAGAACATTGTCCACGCGCGTGGGCGCGATGCCCGAGAGCTGGTCCCCTTTGACGCTGGAGATCGCAGCCGTGACCACGCTCTTCTTCTGGACGCCGTAGCCGACGACGACCGATTCTTCCAGGATGTCGATGTTTTCCTTGAGGACGAGCGGATAAGTGGAGTCTTTGCCGAGCGGCAGGTCCACATCCTCATATCCGATGCAGGAGACTTTGAGGGATTTTGTGGATGTCGGCACGCTGAGGGTCCACTGGCCGTTCAGGTCGGTTATAGAGGCTATCGATGTGCCTTCCACGAAGACGGCCGCCCCGATGACGGGCTCCCCTTTCTCGTCCAGCACGGAGCCGCTTACGGTGCGGTTGCCCTGCTGGGACTGTCCCTGGGGCTCACGGACCTGGGGACGATAAATCTGGATCTGCTTGCCGGAGACGGTCCACTTGACGTCGGAGCCGTCGAAGATGCGGCTCAGAACCTCATCCAGTGTGGCGTCCTTCATGTGGATGCTGACCGTCCTTGACAGGTCAACATCGGTACTGCGCACAAGCAGGCTGCCGTTGATGTCGGAGCAGATTGCGTCCAGGACTTCCTTGACGGAGCCGTCGCGGGAAACTGACAGGCGAACAGCTCCGGCATCCTGGGCAAAAGCCGGCCCCACTGTCAGTAGGAGCCAGCCTGCGAGTGCTGCTAAGAACTTGGTTAGTTTCTGCATAGGTGTTATTTCTTGCGGATTTCTATCGTGTCGTCATCTCTTTGCCAGACGAATTTATGGTCCACATCGATGTAGGTTAGGATTTCGTCGATGGAAAGGCCGGCGGAGATGTTGCCGGTGAAACGCTCGTCGCCGAAGGTGTCCTCTTTGTAGGCGAAGTGCACGCCGTAGTTCCTCTCAAGATAACTGAGTATCTCCTGGATGGTCTTGTCCGAGAAAACGATCTTGCCTTTGGTCCAGTCGGAGACGGTGGATTCTGCCGTCTGCAGGCTGATGCGGCCGTTGACACGGGAAACCGTGGCGCTGGTACCGGGACGAAGGGTGGTCTCCCCTGAAGGGGCGCTCAGCAGGACGGAACCCTCAAGCAGGGAAACGGTAATGTCCGGTTCGTCAGAATAGTTGCGCACGTTGAAGGTTGTGCCCTTGACGGTCACGCAGGCGCTGCCGGCATGTACCCTGAAGGGCCTGGAGCCATCTTTGGCGACCTCGAACAGGCCTTCGCCCTCGATTGTGACGTCGCGGT
Organism: uncultured Bacteroidales bacterium; assembly: GCA_946614205.1. The sequence continues at coordinate 9,908 of CAMOGR010000230.1, forward strand.
ACCTGCGGCCGAAACCGCGGTTGAAGCTGAGGGACGATGCCGCATTGAGGCGGACGCGGGTGCCGTCCGGGAGCAAGGTTTCCGTGCCCGTGCCGCGGGTGGCGGCGATTACCGTATTATCCGAGCGGGTGATAAAGCGCTCGTCCTGATGGAGCCTGAGCCCGGAATACAGGGCGGCGCCGAGGAATACCACAGCGGCGGCGCAAGCCGCGAAGGCGAAAGCCCTCCACGAGAAGGCGAAGCTCCTGCGGGGCTGGATTATATCCTGAACAGCCCGGAAATCTTCCGCTTTTGTCTGCTCAAAAGAAGGGATACAGGCGGCGATATATGCCTCCTGGAGTTCCCGGAAGAAGGATTTAAGTTCGCTGTCGGTATCGAGAAGGGAGAGCAGTTCGGCTTTTTCTTCTTCCGTAAGTTGGTCTGCGAAATAGGCGGCCAGCAGGTTTTCGTGTCTTTCGGTCATCTGACTAATTGTTTTGACCTTATATACACGAAAAAACCGGCTTGCGTTTAAAGCCGGTTCCTATTTTTTGATGTCTTCGCGGATTTTGTCGAGTGCTATCTTAAGCTGGACGCGTACCGTCGACGGGGAGATACCCAGGCGGGACGCTATGTCCGCGGTGTCCATTCGTTCGTAAAAGTGAAGGGTAAACACCTCCGCGCAGCGCTTGGGGAGCTTGGCCGAGAGACTGTTGATATGGCGGACGATGTCTTCTACTTCCGTTTCATCGTAAATGCTGTCGGAGGGCATCCTGTCAAGCAGGGAAAGCGCCAACTCGTTCTCTTTGCGGTTGTCCCTCAGATAGTTATAGCAGGCGTTGCGCACTCCTGAAATGAGGTACGGAAGGGGCGGATACTTGAGCTCCCGGCGGTGCTCCCAAACGCGTACGAACACGTCGTTGACCAGCTCGCGAGCCTTCTCGAAACTATGGATATAGCTGACAGCTAATCCGCAAAGGTATGAATAATAGGCGTCATACAGCTTGCGGAAGCACTTCGGGTCGGAATTCACTATACCGGCTACCGTTATTGGAGTAATCTCCTGCATTTACACCGCCAAGGTACGAAATTATTATGAATTCTTCGCTGAACAACCCCACTAATCCGCCGAGCAGGCCATTATTGCGGGGCCTCCCCAGAACCCAGGACCGTTGACATCAGGCCTGCACGATGCTGCTGGTGCATCACTTCCGCAACCCCGGCACCTGTTTCTTCTACTTGACGAAGACGAAACTGGACCGAGACCTTGATCACTTGAACGTCGAAATTTCCAAGCTCGAAAATAATTCCTCGGACCATAACCGAGAATGGGGCGCTTACGATACTACGCTCATTATCAAGCACTTACAAAAACAAAGAAAAAGAAAAAAAACCGGAAAATCTTTCGACTTTCCGGCTGTAGTAGCGGGGGCAGGACTCGAACCTGCGACCTCCGGGTTATGAGCCCGACGAGCTACCAACTGCTCTACCCCGCGATGTGGACTGCAAAGGTAAGAACTATTTTTGGTTTTGCCAAATTTTTCTTACGCTTTGATGAAGGAAACGATGCCCCAGATGTCCTGGCGGCCGAAACTGCGCTGCTCTCCGGTACCAAGATTCTTGATCTTAACCTGCCCGGCAGAAGCCTCGCTCTCTCCGCATATCGAGAGGAAACGGATGCCCTTGCGGTCGCAGTAATCGAATTGTTTCTTGAGCTTTACGCTCTCCGGATATATTTCGGCCGAGATGCCGGCTGCGCGCAACTCCGTAGCCAGGGGCAAGACGTACGCCAGCTCTGCCCGTCCCATGTTTGCAAACATCAGGTCTGCGCCGCAGGCGATGCCCGAAGGGAATTTGCCGAGGCCCTCGAGCACGTCGTAGATGCGGTCTGCACCGAAGGAGACGCCCACTCCGGACATTCCGGGGAGGCCGAAGATGCCAGTGAGGTTGTCGTAACGGCCTCCGCCGCAGATGGAGCCGATCTGCCAGTCCAGGGCCTTGACCTCAAAGATGGCGCCTGTATAATAATTGAGTCCACGGGCGAGCGAAAGGTCCATTTCGCACTGCAGTCCGACTCCGGCGTCGGCGATAAGGCCGAAGAGTTCCTGCATCTCGGCAAGGCCGCGAAGGCCCTCCTCCGAATCGGAGAGTACGCTCTGCATGGCCGCCATCTTCTGCTCGAAACTGCCTTCGAGCAGCAGCACCGGACGCAGCACGGCGACCGCCTCCGGAGTGAGTCCCCTCTCCAGGAGTTCGGCTTCAACTGCCTCAAGACCAATCTTTTCCAACTTGTCGATGGCAACCGTTATATCCACCACCTTGTCGGGAAAACCGCAGACCTCGGCCAGGCCGGTGAGGATCTTGCGGTTGTTGATCTTCATGCATACGCGGATGTCCAGACGCTTGAAAACCTCCGCCACGATCTGCACAAGCTCCAGCTCGCACAGCAGCGAATCGGAGCCGATGGCATCCACGTCGCACTGGTAGAACTCGCGGTAGCGCCCCTTCTGCGGGCGGTCTGCCCTCCACACGGGCTGAATCTGGAAGCGTTTGAAGGGGAAAGAAATTTCGTTCTGATGCTGAACGACATAGCGTGCGAATGGCACCGTAAGGTCGTACCTCAGGCCCTTTTCGCACACCTGCGCCGCCAACGGCCGGCCAAAATCCACTCCGTCGAAAGCGTCGCCGGAGTTGAGTATGCGGTACAGGAGCTTGTCGCCCTCGTCGCCGTACTTGCCAAGAAGCGTGGAGAGATTCTCCATTGCCGGAGTCTCAATCTGGGCGTAGCCGAAGCTGCGGAAAACTGAACGTACAGTATCGAAAATGTAATTGCGCGAAGCCATCTGCTGCTGGCCGAAATCGCGCGTCCCCTTGGGAATCGAAGGTTTTTGTGCCATAATTGCGCAAATTTACTTACTTTTGCGCAAATATCAGACGAAAATGAAGAAATTTCTAAAGATGGTGCTTGCCGTAATCTGCGGCATACTCCTTTTGAACCTCCTTGCGATTGCAGTATTCGCAGGTCTCGCAGGCGGCTCGTCCAAAACTCCTGCAGTGCCCTCAGACGGTGTCCTCAAGATTGACATGTCCAAGATTGCCATTGTCGAGCAAGCTGGCCCAGACGACCCCACAGCCTTCCTCTTCAGCGGCGGTCAGATGATAAAGCCCATAAGCCTATGGGATGCCGTGCAGGCCGTGAATCTCGCCGCCGTCGACCCGGGCATACGCTACATCTACCTCAAGACCGACGGCAACACCACCGGCATAGCTCAGCTGAGCGAACTGCGCAAGGCGCTCGCCAACTTCCGCGCATCCTCCGGCAAGGCCGTGGCAGCATACATCGAAGCCCCCACCACCGGTTCCTACTATCTGGCATCGGTGGCCGACAAGGTATACATGACCTCGCACCCCGGAGCCACCACCCAGGTGACGGGCGTCAGCACCCAGATGCTTTTCCTGGGCGACCTGCTTAAGCAGCTGGGAGTCAACTTCCAGCTCATCAGGCACGGAAAGTACAAGTCCGCCGGAGAGATGTACACCCGCAACAGTTCCAGCCCCGAGAACCGCGAGCAGTACCAGGTGCTCGTAAACTCGATGTGGAAGGCGGTCAGCGGCGAGATCGCACAAAGCCGCGGCATCAGCGAGGAAGACCTCAACGCGGCCATCGACGGCCTCAAGCTGTGCCTGCCGCAGGACTTCAAGGACTGCGGGCTGGTGGACGAACTGCTTGACCGCAACGGACTTGAGCAGCAACTGGCGATACTCGCCGTCGAGGACAGCTACAGCAAGGTAAGAATGATTCCCTTCGCCGACTACACGGCCGCAAAGATTCTGCCCTCGACCGGCAAAGACAAGATTGCGGTCATCTACGCCGACGGAGAGATTATCGACGGCGAAGACATAAACAACGTCGCCGGCGACCGCTTCGCCTCCGTCATCGAGAAGGTGCGCGAAGACAAGAACGTCAAGGCAGTGGTCCTGCGCGTCAACTCCCCCGGCGGCAGCGTGCTCGCCAGCGAGAAGATAAAGTCAGAGCTCGACCGCCTTGGCGCGGAGAAGCCCCTCGTAGCGTCGTACGGCAATTATGCCGCATCCGGAGGCTACTGGATTTCCAACAACTGCGACAAGATTTACTCCGACGCCGTCACGCTCACCGGTTCAATCGGCGTATTCGGAGCGATACCCGAATTCAGCAAGGCCGCCAAGGAACTCCTCCACGTGGGTGTGGAGACCATTTCTTCCAACAAGCACGGCGACATGTACGGCCTCGTACGCCCGTTCGACACCGCGGAATACAACTACATGCTCCGCTCCATCGAGGACGTCTATGAGCGCTTTACCAAGATAGTGTCCGAAGGCCGCGACATGCCTGTCGAAAGGGTGGACGAAATCGGACAGGGCCGCGTGTGGACCGGCAGCGACGCCCTGAATCTCGGGCTGGTCGACGAACTCGGCACCCTGGAAAACGCGATTTCCTATGCCGCTTCACTTGCCGGCAACGAGGACCTGTCTGCCTGGAACGTAAAGGGTTATCCCGCACCCCAGACCACCATGGAGGCCATCATGTCGTCCCTCAACGGCACGAAGGAAGACTACGCGGTACGCCTGGGCAGGCAGCTCGGCAAGACCGGAATCTACGCCCGCATGCCTTACGAGATTACCATCAAGTTCTAAAGAAGAAGCAGCACTGCTGTAACGTACAACAGGAACCCCTGCAGCTTGAGGCGGCGGGGGTTGTTTGCTTTTATCATGGCCTCCGTAGGATCCAGGGCGACGAGCTCGGATACCTGAACGGCGGACGGGAGGGAGCGGCGGGCCCATTTGGCCACGATAACGCCGTCGCAGAGGAGCGTAGCGCCTCCGTTGGAGCGGTTGAGCGTCATGAGGGTGCGGCGGTCGGCTGTATAGGAACCATCGGGAGATTCTCCGCCGCCGGTGACCAGATATACGGGAATGCTCTCGAAGGACGAGCGCCAAGCGTCCAGACTCTCGCGCTCCCCGGGGGAAAGACGGTCGTAGTCGTAAGCCGAGAGCACCAGAGAACTGCCGGAAGCAAGCAGCTCGTCGCAATACTCTCCGTCGGAAGAACAAATAGAGAGCAGCGGCGAGTCGGGAGAAGGCATGTGCTCGGCCTGCATGAGGGTGGCCCCGGGCTTGAAAGCGGTGAAGTCGATGGGAGGGATGTTGCGCAGCCCGAATACGGTGAACACCGCTACGGATACCGCGGCGATGCCGAAGGACACGTACTTGACGGCCTTGGGCTTGCGTACGGAGCGCATGGGCACGAAAGCGACCACCCACAGCACCAGGAGCACGACATTCTTTGCAAAGCTCTGGAAATGGGTAAGATGCACGGCTTCGCCGAAGCATCCGCAGTCCATTGCTGGATTGGCTATCCAGAGCACCATGGTGAGAATGGTGAAGCCGCCCAGCACGACGAGCGAAACCACTCCCACGATGCGGGGCCACACTCCGGCCAGGAGCGCCGCGCCGAGCAGAGTCTCCAGAAGGGCGAAGGCCACCCCGGCGACCTTGGAAACGGGCATGAGGAACCCGAGGTTCAGGAACTTGAAATACTCTTCGACCACGAGACCGGCGCCCACCGGGTCCATGAGCTTGAGCAGGCCGGCCACGAACAGCACCAGCCCTATGAGGAAGGCACAGATTCGTTTAACGGCTTTCATACACTTCCCGGAGTTTGGCGAAAATGTCGGCAGGAGGGAGCATGCGGCCCTCGGAATCGGAGCAGTCGACCACAACGAGGGAGGGGTCGAGAGAAGCCTGGCGCAGGTACATGCTGCGCACCCTTTTCTGCAGTTCGATGTCGGCCTCGTGTATGTCCGCCGCTCCATGCAGATAGCTGCGGTCGGCCCCGGAGCGGGACCGGGACAGGCTCTGCTCCACGAAGCCTATGGGCACGTCAAGGAAAATGTTGAGGTCGGGGCGCGGAAGGTCGAACTGTCCGAACTCGGTGTTGAGTATCCATTCGCGAAGATTCTCGGCGTCATCCTGGCGGGGCAGCTTGGCGCATTGGTAGGCCACGTTGGAATAGACGTAGCGGTCGAGCAGGACGGTGCCGCCCTCGGCAAGCACACGCCGGATTGCGGGAGCCGCACCGTGACGGTCCTCGGCGAACAGAAGGGCCACCAGCTGCGGATGGACGCTCTCCACCGGGCCGAAGTCGCCGCGGAGGAACCTGCTGATGAGCCCGCCGTAGACAGGAGCGTCGTAACGGGGGAAATGAATGTATTCCAGACGGGGGCAAACCCCTGCGAGATACTCTCGGAAAAGCCTTACCTGGGTGGACTTGCCGGCGCCGTCCAGGCCTTCTATAACTACAAGCATCTATTCTTCTTCAATGTAAACGTCATCCCCGGGCTCGGCGAAGCCGAATTCCTCGCGGGCATATCTTTCAAGTGAATCGCGGGACGTGCTGAGCAGGTGAATCTGCTCGTCGAGGCGGGCGTTGTCTTCCTCCAGTGCCTCTATCCTGCGCTCCTGGGCTCGCAGGGTGAAGCCTGCCTGCACCCAGCGCACCACGCTGTCCTTCTTGACGAAGAGGAACAGCACGAACAGCGCCGTAACCACGATTGCGAAGCGGACGAACGAGCGCTGCGGAGCCTTGCTGCCGTCCTTGCTGCGGTCCCATATATCTTTAAATTTTCCCATAATCACAAAAATAATTAAATTTGCGGATTATAAATACAAAAAGTTTATGAAACCTACTCTTTTGGTACTCGCTGCCGGCATGGGCAGCCGTTATGGCGGACTCAAGCAGATGGATGGCTTGGGCCCCTCCGGTGAAACCATCATCGATTATTCAATCTACGATGCCGTCCGCGCAGGCTTCGGCAAAGTCGTTTACATCGTCAGGGAATATTTCCTCGAGCAGTTCAAAGAAACGGTAAAGAATAAATACAGCGGCGTCAAGTGCCTGGACGGCGAACCCCTCGTCTTCGAGTTCGTGACACAGGAGCTCGACCGCATCCCCGCCCGCTTCACCCTCAACCCTGAGCGCCAGAAGCCTTGGGGCACCGCACATGCCGTCCTCATGGCCAAGGAGAAGATTCACGAGCCCTTCGTGGTGATCAACGGTGACGACTACTACGGCCGCGACTCCTTCCGCATTGCAGCCGACTGGTGCCGCGAGCACGAAAAGAGCTCCGGCGTCTATGCCATCGTCGGCTTCGAAATCGACAACACCCTCAGCGAGTCCGGCGGCGTGTCCCGCGGCATCTGCCACTACGACGCCGAAGGCCATCTGGTAACCGTAGTCGAGCACCACAACGTACTCGTCGAGAGCGACGGAGTGCTCCGCGGCGACAATTCAGTCAGCGGCGAGCGCGTGAGCATCAACGCCAAGGACCTCTGTTCCATGAACATGTGGTGCTTCACCCCCGACTACTTCGCCAAGAGCGAGGTCATCTTCGAGTCCTTCCTGGAGAAGAATATCGGCGAGCTCAAGGCCGAATTCTACATCCCCTTCGCAGTGGACAACATGATTAAGGCCGGCACCGGTGCATGCGACGTGCTTTCCACCCCTTCCCGCTGGTTCGGCGTCACCTTCAAGGAGGACCGTCCCGGCGTGGTGGCCAAGTTCGCAGAACTCGTCCGCGAAGGCGTTTATCCTTCACCCCTGTACTAGCATGGCGCCCCGAGGGAATTACAAGTTCCTGGAAAAGTTTTCCTGGTACGTTCCCGGCATAGGAGGCATGCTGGCCCTGCTGGCGTGGCTCCTTGCCGGTGCGCTCTTCGGCGGGATACTCATGATGATACTCGGAGCAGTTGCCGGGCAGGAGGCCATGAACGAATACGGTATGCTCATAAGCTACCCGGTGATGTTCATTCCCCCGATGCTTTACGCCGCCGTCAAAAGCTCCTCGGCTGCCATGTCCGACAGCGGATTCAAGCTCGACAGCAACAATTTCGCTCCGCTTGGAGGCCTCGTGTGCGCACTGGTCGCGGCCGCCGGCACCCTGGCGATGGGCTTCTGGTCCGACGCCATCAGCGCCCTTCTGCCCGAAATGCCCGAGTACCTTGAGGAGGCCCTTAACGGGCTCACCAACGGGAACATCTTCATCAACCTGCTGTGCGTCAGCGTATTTGCCCCTTTATGCGAAGAGTGGCTTTGCCGCGGCATGGTCCTTCGCGGCCTGCTTGCCCGCGGGAAGAGCCCCGTCTTTGCAATAAGCATTTCGGCACTGTTCTTCGCGCTCATACACATGAACCCCTGGCAGGCTGTTCCCGCATTCCTCCTGGGGTGCCTGTTCGGCTACGTGTATTACAAGACGGGCTCCCTCAAGCTCACCATGCTGATGCACTGCGTAAACAACACTTTCGCAGTGATAATCAGCCGTATACCGGCCTTCGAAGAGGCTCAGAACTGGGCCGAGGTCCTCAAAGGCCCCGCTTATGGCATCGTCATTGCAGCAACGTTGATTCTCACTGCGCTGACAGTACTCGCCTTCAGCAAGATAAGGCTGAAGTACTCCGGCTGCAACTGCGACCCCGTACCTTCGATTTTCGAATCAAATGAGGCTTAAGACTATCCCAGCCGCCGCGCTTGCGCTTGCCCTGCTTGCCGGATGCGTTTCCAGGACGGAACGCTTCACGGTGAGCGGCAACCTTGCCGATTCCCTTGCCGCCGCCCCCGGCAGCAAGGTGTATCTGCTCGGGCCTGGCGGCTGGGACGAAGTCCTCGATTCTGCATCGGTAAAGGCCGGCAAATTCACGCTGCGCGGAGAAATAGACCCCACCACTTCGCTTACCGCAGTCCTGCACTTCCCCGGCAGGGACGCACTGGACGGCAGGTACAGGGTACGGTTCATCCCCGACACGGAGTCGATAAACATCGATCTCGACTACCCCGAAACCGTAACCGGCAGCCCGCTGACCGATGCCCTCGGCAAACTTCAGGAAGGCATTCTGGAGCTCTATCGCGAACGCGAATCGGAAATAGGAGAACTCTCGGCAAGAGGACTGCAGGAGCAGGCCGACTCCGTCTTCCACATACAGATGGGCAGGATAAACGACCTGTGCCGCGAAACCTACCTCGCCCATACCGGCGACCTGGTGGGCCTGCAGGCCCTGTGCATACTCGCCCGCAGCCTCAGCGGCCCCGAACTGCAGGAGCTCGTATCCCAGGGCTCTCCCTTCATAGCGGAAGACCCGGTCATACGCGATTCGCTCGATTCCAAACTTAGTGACAGATGAAAAACTTCTCCGGAATACTCTTCCCTGCCGCAGTAGCAGGATTCGCTCTGGCAGGCGTACTCGGAGCCGGCCGCCCCGAGGTGCGGAGGATATCCGTACCGGAGCCGGTATCATTCACCGACACAGTGATTTACACCCCTGACGCATACAAGCTCAAGAGGGTGGGCAACCTGGACGAGATAAAGATTGCCGAAAGCCTCCTCGCAGACCTCGCGGACAGTACGGCAGCTGACGGGCCGATTGACACGCTCCCCCACCTCACGGCCCGCGACACTATACACGCGCCGGAGTGGATGCGTCTCACCGACCCGTGGCGCTACAAGTACTACGTGGCTCTCAAGGACTCCCTCACCCACGTCCAGGTGCGCGACTCCCTGCGCCGTTCGAGCGACTCCCTGAAAGTCCTCGCCGACACGCTCCTTTCGCGCATCCCGCCCGATTCGGCAGGCGCCCTTCCCCTGCTTGAGCACGCAATGCTCGACTCCCTCGACTGGCGCCGCATCGACTCGGTCTACGTGGCCGACTCCACGCACGTGGCCGACTCGGTCTTCAAGGCATGGTACAACTCGCTCAGCCGCAAGGAGAGACGCGAGTACGACGAGAAGATGGCCCTCCCCCGCAAGCTGGCGGAGATGGACTCCCTGCGCCGACTCCAGGAAGAAAAGCAGGCTTTCAAGGATTCCGTCACCGAATACACGCCGCGCATCCTGGAGACCTTCGCCCTTCCCGACACCATGCAGTACAAGCGCATCATCCAATGGACAGTGGACCAGGATTTCCATCACCTGGATGTACGCGAGCCCGACACCACGTTCAACTACCACTTCAACGACTATCCCTTCCTGCGCAAGGACGTGAACGCCACCTGGCTCGGCGTCCCGGGCTCCCCGGTACAGTACTACAACTTCTTCAACCGCACGAGCGACGAGAGGGTTGAGTTCTACAACGCCCAGGAAGCATGGTCCTTTTCTCCCAGGACGCTGCCGCACTACAACACCAAGACTCCTCACACGGAGCTGGCCTACTACGGCACGCTCCTCGCCGGCGACGAGAAGGAATCGGACAACCTGCATATCCTCACCACCCAGAACATACTACCCGAGCTCAACTTCACCCTGTCCTACGACCGCTTCGGCGGCGGGGGCATGCTGGAGAGCGAAACCACCACCAACAAGACCTTCTCGGCCCGGGTCAACTATCTGGGCCGCAGATACATGGCCCACTTCGGCTACATCTACAACATGGTAGACCGCAAGGAGAATGGCGGTATTACGGACATCTCCTGGATACGCGACACCACGGTGGAGGTGCGCGAAATTCCCGTCACCCTCAGCGGCGCTTCATCCAAGATTACCAAGAACACCTGGTTCCTCGACCAGCAGTACCGCATTCCGTTCGAATTCCTCAAGCGTCTGGGCCACAAGGCCGACTCTCTCGAGGTGGCCGACACTCTGGAAGCCTCTGCCGCCGCCGACACCCTCGACCGCAACGTCACCACCGCCTACATAGGGCACAGCAGCGAATGGTCGCGATACACCCGCAACTACGTCGACAACATTACCAACACCATCGGAGCGGCATTCTACCACGACACCTTCAACTTCGGCAACGCCAGCGCCGACTCTCTGGGCACCATGAAGCTGGACAACAAGCTGTTCGTCAGGCTCCAGCCCTGGGGCAGCGAAGGAATAGTCTCCAAGCTCGACGTGGGCTTGGGCGACGAACTGCGACACTACTTCGATTCCACCAGCCTCAGGCCCGCCAGGCACGTCGAAAACTCCCTGTACCTGTACGCCGGAGCGGAAGGCCAGCTGCGGAGCAATTTCTTCTGGGACGCAAAGGCCAAATTCAACCTCCTGGGATACAAGGTCGGCGACACCGAGTTCGAGGGCGGAGCCCTTCTGCGCCTGTACCCGTTCCGCCGCGCCCGCAAGAGTCCCATAGACATAGGAGCCCGCTTCAGCACCACCCTGCTCACCCCCGACTACTACACCAGGGTTCTCA
>CAMOGR010000231.1 GCA_946614205.1 uncultured Bacteroidales bacterium
ATGATCAAGGGCATGTCGGGTATGATGTTCCGCCAGCTCGGTTGGATAGTGAGCATCATCATGATAGTCTCCACCACCGCAGCGCTCACCCTCGTGCCTATGCTGTGCTCGCGCCTCCTCAAGCCGAACGAGAAGCACGGCAAAGCGTACAACGCCGTCTTCTGCCCCGTAAACCGCTTCCTCAATTGGATTTCAAGGGGTTACGGCCACGTAATTCATTGGGCCACAGGCAGGCGCAAGTGGGTCATCCTCGGGTTTGCCGCCGTGTTCGCGGTGGTAGTCGCACTGCTCGGCCCCAGGGTCAAGACAGAGTATTTCCCCCACAGCGACACCGACCGCATCTCCGCCAACATCGAGCTGCCCATGGGCACCGCGCAGGACGTCACACGCGAGTTCGCCTTCCGCCTGTACCAGGACGTGATGCAGGAGGTCCCCGAGGCGCAGAAAATCAACTTCACCTTCGGCCAGGCCGACAGCGAGAACACCTTCGCCGCCATGCGGAGCAACGGTACGCACGTCATCTCGATGAACGTACGCATCGGCACTTCGAGCACGCGTGAGCGCACCAGCGCCGAGATTGCCGACGTCATCCGCGGCATCCTCAGGCGCTACCCTGACATCCACCGCGGCATCGTCACCGAAGGCGGCGGCGGAATGGGAGGTGCATCCACCATCAAGGTCGAGGTCTACGGATACAGCTTCGAAACCACCGACCGCATCGCCCGCGAGCTGCGTGAAAAGATGTCCCAGGATCCCTCGTACGCACAGGTCACCCTCAGCCGCGACGAGTACACCCCCGAATTCCAAATGGACTTCGACCGTACCAAGCTGGCTCTCAACGGGCTTAATTCATCCACCGCCGGTGCTGCGTTCAGCGCTGCCATGAGCGGCACGCTGGCATCCTACTACCGCGAGGACGGCGAGGAATACGACATCCGCGTCCGTTACGCCCCCGAGTTCCGCACGAGCATAGAGGACATGGAGAACATCACCGTCACGGGTTCGCAGGGCCAGTCGATACGCATGAAGGAGCTTGGCCGGGTGGTTGAGACCATGGTCCCTCCTTCCATCGAGCGCAAGGACCGCGAGAGGCTCATCACCATAAACGGCATCGTGGGCCGCGGTGCGGCTATGTCAGAGGCCGTGCAGGCAGCCCGGAGGGCCATCGACGCCACCGACATCCCGCCCGAAATCGCCATCCAGATCGCCGGTGACTACGAAGACCAGCAGGACATGTTCCGCGACCTGTTCGTACTCATCATCCTCATAATCATTCTGGTATACATGGTCATGGCTTCGCAGTTCGAGTCGTTCATGAGTCCCTTCGTCATAATGTTCAGCCTGCCGTTCGCCGCCGTAGGCGTTCTCATAGGCTTCTGGGTGTCCGGAGTGAACCTGGGCATGATGTCTCTGGTGGGCATCATAATACTGCTCGGCATTGTGGTGAAGAACGGTATCGTGCTGATTGATTACACGATACTGCTGAGGGAACGGGGACTCAACGTACGTGATGCAGTTACCACCGCGGCCCGCAGCCGTCTGCGCCCCATCCTCATGACCACCCTTACCACGGTACTTGGCCTGCTTCCGATGGCGATTGGCACCGGAGAGGGTTCCGAACTGTGGAAGTCCCTTGGCGTCACCGTCTGCTGGGGTCTGTCGGTTTCCACGCTCGTGACCCTGGTCCTCATTCCCACGGTGTACTGCGCAATCTGCGTAAAGCAGGAAAAACGCAAGAAGAAAAAACTCGCAAAAGCATGAAAGCCATATTCATAAGCTACAACCAGGCTTACAACGAAGAGATTGTGCAAGTCCTGGAGAGCGTCCGCCAGAGGGGTTACACCCAGTGGCAGGACATTCAGGGAAAGGGTAACTTCAACGGTTCGCCGCATCTGGGCAACCATGCATGGCCCGAGCAGAACCACGCGGTACTCACCATGGTCAAGGACGAGAAGGTGCAGCCCATCCTGGACGCACTCCGCGCAAAGGACGAGGCCTCGCCCGACCTTGGGCTCCGCGCCTTTGTCTGGAACATCGAGGATTATTATTAGAGTTTTTTGCTATATTTGCAAATATGGAAAAAGTAATCACTTCTGCCAACATTGAGGAAGTTCTGGCGGAGCCGGGACTCCTCGTCATAGATTTCTGGGCTGTATGGTGCGGTCCCTGCCGTATCCTCTCCCCCGTGGTCGATGAGCTCGCAGCCGAATTCGAGGGCCGCGCGACCATCGCCAAGTGCAATGTGGACGACTGCGAGGACGTTGCCGTACGCTTCGGAATCCGCAACATTCCCACCCTGGTATTCGTCAAGAACGGTGAGGTCGTCGACCGCACCGTCGGCGTCGTGCCCAAGCAGGACCTCAAGGCCCGCATAGAGGCCGCTCTATGACGGCGCTGTTCTATTGCTCGGCCAACGAGTCAATAGCGCCGCAATACAACGAAGCAGCCCGCCAAGCAGTGCGGGCGGCTTGCGTTGCAGGATACCGCATCTCTTCAGGGGGCACGGTCAAGGGCACCATGCGCGTGGTAAGCGAGGAGGCTCTCGCCTGCGGCGCCTTCACCAAGGGCGTCATTCCCCGCTTCATGGAGGATTTGGTTTATCCGGGCCTTTCCCAGACACTGTGGACTTCCACCATGTCCGAGCGCAAGGCCGTCATGCTCGAAGACGCCGACCTGGTGGTGGCACTGCCCGGAGGGATCGGCACCATGGACGAACTGTTCGGCACTCTGGTTCTCGCCAAGCTCGGACGCTTTTCGGGACGCATCGCCGTCCTCAACATCGACGGCTTCTACGACCCGCTGCTTGCGCTGCTCGACCATTTCGTATCCGAAGGCATGCTCAGCGCCTCCGAACGGAGCCTGCTGCTCACGCCCCGCACAGTAAAGGAATTCGAAGGACTCTTGTGAAAAGGGAAGAACTCATATCCTTGCTCGGCAGCGACTGGACCGGCTACGAAGAGCTGATCCGGGAGTGCCTGCATTCCGACATCTCCCTGCTTGAAAGCATAAACGGCAAGTTGCTTTCGAACGGGGGCAAGCAGCTGCGCCCCATGCTTTCGCTTCTGATAAGCCGTGCGCTCGGCACCTCCACCCACGAAAGCATCTGTTTTGCCGTTGCCACAGAGCTTCTTCACAACGCCACCCTCTTCCATGACGACGTCGCCGACCACAGCACCCTGAGACGCGGCAAACCCACCCTGTCGGCAATGATAGGGCCCACTGCAGCAGTGCTGGTGGGCGATTTCTGGCTCTCCCGCGCAGTGAGTCTCATAGTGTCGATGCCCCATCAGTCCGAGGCCGTCGTCCACTTTTCCAACACTCTCGCCTGCCTGGCGGAGGGCGAAATGCTCCAGATGCAGAAGGCCTCCGACGCAGACACCACCGAGCAGGACTACCTCAGAATCGTCCATTGCAAGACGGCGTCCCTGTTCGAAACCGCCTGCCGTATCTCCGCAGTGTCGGTCGACGCCCCGAAGGAGCTTGTGGAGGCTGCCGGACAGTACGGCACGTCCGTGGGCATCGCCTTCCAGATAAAGGACGACATAATGGACTATCAGACCGCAGAAATCGGCAAGCCGGTGGGCAGCGACCTGCGGGAACAGAAGATTACCATGCCGCTGCTGGGGGCGCTCGAAAACGTCGATCCCGCCCGCAGGGAAGAAATCCGCAACATGGTGAGGGAGATTCCGGAGCACCCGGAGTACTGCGACCAGGTGCATGCCTTCGTGCTCGAAAACGGCGGCATCGAATACGCAACCCGCAGGCTCGACGACTACATCCTCCAGGCCTGCAACGCTCTGGAGGCCTTCCCGCAAAGCCGCGAGCGCAGCTCCCTTGAGGAGCTCGCCCGCTACAACGCAATCCGTACGAAATGAGATTCGGCGACATAAAAGGCAATGCTGACAC
>CAMOGR010000232.1 GCA_946614205.1 uncultured Bacteroidales bacterium
TGCCGACGCCTGCGCCATGAATCCCGGTTCTGTGCCGTCCCGTGGCGCAGGCATAGCCCCTGAAATTCAGCCTGCGCCATCCAGAGTCCCACCTGCGCCATTCGGGCCCCCACCTGCGCCACGGGGGACAGCCGGGAGGAAGGCCCCAGGCACGGAGGAGACCACCGGCTGCGGCTCCCTGCACCTTGAAGATCGACGTACGGTAAAAGGGGTTATTTCTTCTCTTCGGTTTCCTGGTTCCGCTTGTCCTCTATGGTGGCGCCGGGATAGTTGGCTACGTCGAAAATGACCTCCTCTTCCGTCACGCCGAAGGAAAAATCGTGCATGTTCATGGTGACACCTTTCATCTTGACCTTGAAGCTCACGGGCATGTAGCTGTCTTTGGACACCGCCACCTCCATGCTCTTGGGTGCGTTCTTGTCCGTGTTGTCCCGGTTTTTCTTACATTGGATGAGCCAACTGTCGGCCGTTTCCTTGACCAGCTTGAGGTCGTACCCCTCGCTCATCCCCGACAGCAGTTCGGTGTCGCCGACATCGTCCTTGGACTTTCCGTTTTCCTTGGTGATGGTGATCTTGTTCTCCTTGGTATCGTAAGTCCATACCGTTTCCCCGTCGGTCCAGGTGAGCAGCGTGATGCCCATCATGGTGGTCTCCATACGGATCTTGTCGCCCCGTGAATAAGACCGGGTGCTCATGGTGCCCAGGATGGGGATTTTGATTTCCGTGGTCATGATCATCCCCTCCTGCTCATGGTCCGTCATGACAGCATTCATCTTATCTAGAATTTCCTGGGGCGTCTGGGCAAAGACAGCTACCGAACACAGGAGCGCCGCCATCAGGAAGTACAATCTGTTCATATTCGTTTCATTAACTTGTTACTGAAATGCAAATATACAAAACTTTGCACAGGCTTAGACAAATGGGGCATCGGCCCGGGGCGTATTACGCGTTTTTCCCGGAAAAGTGCGTAATACGTCCCCCTCGAAGGCAACCTATTACGCACTTTTGGCCGTTTTTCGCGTTATACGTTGCATCGGCGAGCGCCCTGTAACGCACTTTTGCCCGTATTCCGCGTTATACGTATATGTGGGACGAAAGTCCATGCTTCACTTGTCAATGGTTCTATTTTGATTTTTGGGGGATTAAGGATATATTTGCAATCCCGCATTAACTATTATAACCGCCTTCAACAGACTGACCGCGAAGGCACGCTTGCCAAACTGCAAAAAGCGCGTAACTTTGTTCAAAATCGCCAGAAAGAAACCATGGCGGTTGTGAAAGAAACGACGTTGTCCAGAATATGAAGAAAATTGTTTCACTGTTTGCGGCCATCGCTGTACTGTTTTCCTGCGGCAGCGAAGAGAAGGAAGGCTCCCTTTCCGGAGGCGAATGTTACCCGCAGATTACCCATGTCGGTGCAAGGACCTCTGTTTCACTGGATGGTGAGTGGAACTACATTGTAGACATCTACGAGGCCGGTTACCGGGACTACCGGCGCAAGCCCGTAGCTGTCGAGGCCAGTTTTTTCCAGGATCATGGCTGGTACTCGGATCAGAAGAAACTCATCGAGTACGACTTTGACCATGCCCCTACGCTAAAGGTTCCCGGCGACTGGAACACCCAGAAACCGGAGCTTTACTACTATGAAGGCGCTGTCTGGTACCGCCGCCTTTTCGGCTGTGAGCCCAAACCCGGAAAACGCTATTTCCTGTACTTCGGTGCGGCGAATTACGAGACCGTAGTCGGCCTCAACGGAGCGCTTCTAGGCTCCCATAAGGGCGGCTATACCCCGTTCAACTTCGAGATAACGGGAAAACTCCAGGAGCAGAACTCCCTGGTTGTCCTGGTAGACAACGCCCGCCGCTACGAGAACGTCCCCACGGTGAATTTCGACTGGTGGAACTATGGCGGCATCACCCGCAGCGTCTCCCTTATAGAAACGCCGGAAACCTTTATCCGGGACTACAGCGTACAGTGGGAAGACGGGACCATCTGCGGTTGGGTGCAGCTGGACGGAAAGGAGGCTTCCCAGACGGTTGTGCTGAGCATCCCCGAGCTGGACATCCGGCTGGAGATGAAAACCGACGAAAAGGGTTACGGCCGCTTTGAGATTCCCGCCGCCCCGGAGCTATGGAGCCCGGAGCATCCCAAGCTTTACAGCGTTTCCCTGTCCTGTGATACGGACGCCATAGAAGACCGCATCGGCTTCAGGACCATCGAGACAAAGGGAACCGAAGTGCTCCTGAACGGGGAGAAGGTAATGCTTCGCGGGGTGAGCGTGCACGAGGAAAAGCCCTTCGACGCCGGCGGCCGCGCCACCTCATCGGAGGATTTCCGCACCACCCTTACCTGGGCCAAGGAAATGAACTGCAACTTCGTCAGGCTGGCCCACTATCCCCACAGCGAGGAGGAAGTGCGTCTGGCCGAGGAAATGGGCCTGATGGTGTGGTCGGAGATTCCCGTCTACTGGACCATCCAGTGGAACAATCCCGAGACCTATGCCAATGCCGCGCAGCAGCTCACGGACAACATTACCCGCGACCGCAACCGCGCCAACATCATTATCTGGTCCGTGGCCAACGAGACGCCCGTGGAGGCCAAGGGCCGCAAGGAGTTCCTCTCCAATCTCATGAAGCTGGCCCGGGAGTTGGACGGGACCCGTCTGGTGAGCGCCGCCATGGAAAAGATCGAACGCCCGGACGGTACCATGACCGTGAACGACCCGGACCTGGTGAAAATAGCAGACCTCATCAGTTTCAACCAGTACGTGGGCTGGTACGACGGAGATGCCGACAAGTGCGACCGCGTGAACTGGACCTTCGAAGTGAAGAAGCCCGTATTCATCTCCGAGTTCGGCGGCGGCGCCCTGGCCGGTTTCCACGGCCCGGCCGATGTCCGCTTCACCGAGGAGTACCAGGACTACATGTACAGGAAAAACATCCAGATGCTTTCCCGCATTCCCGGCTTTGCCGGCTGTTCTCCCTGGATTCTGAAGGATTTCCGCAGCCCGCGCCGCATGCTTCCCGGCATCCAGGACGACTACAACCGCAAGGGCCTGGTGTCCGAATTCGGCGTAAAGAAACAGGCCTTCTACACCATGCAGAACTGGTACAAAGACATGAAGTAATATGAGACGCCTATTCTTTGTGCTGGCCGTTGCAGGCCTCTGGGGCTGCTCCAAGGCCCCCTCTTCCATTGAAATGTCCCAAGAGGAGTTGCTGGACAAAATCAAGGGTGGCCATCCGCAGCTTGACGGGGCCGCCGAAGATGCCTCCGGGGTCTCCGCCGTTATACACGCGGACGGCAATGACGTTTTCCCTGTCCCAACGTACCAGGGAGGTGCTCACGAGGTATCGGCGCGGGAAATTGTACTTTCCCTCGTAGCCTTCCGGGTCGCAGGGCATCGTGCCAATTTTGTATAAAAAGACAATCCCTCCCCCTGTGGAGGGAGAGGGCTCCTGTGCCTCTGCGCCTCTTGGCCCCGCCCGAAGTGCGGTTTGCCTCCGAGGGATTACTGCAGGTTTTCGAGCTCTGTAAGCGCCGTCTCAAGATAGCGGCGGGAAAGCTCCGGATTCTCTTCTCCGGACACCATGATGCCGTTGTCAATGGCGTAGAGGATGCCGATGAAACGCTCGATGAAGCTCTTGTAATTGAAGCCCATCAGGGTCTTGTCTTCGTTTTCAAGGACAAAGAGCACCGGGCCGAAAACATCTTCTTCGGCCACGATGCTTCCCACCTTGTTACGCTTGGGGGCAGCCCAATAGTCCTTGCCCGCGTATACCATGATCAGTTTCCATCCGCCGGCAAGGCCCAATTTCTCATTGATGGCATTCAGGGTCCCGGACCTTCTGAAGAACTGCAGGGTCTGGGCATCATTGAACCAGCCGAACACCTTGTCCCTGACATTCACTCCCCGGTCCCACTGCACATACTTGATGGCGCCGTCGCAGATATCCGCCTTCACGCGTTTGTAATTGATGGAGATGGCGGTTTGACGGGTAAGGCTGTCCTCCGGCTGGGCGTTGTCCGTGGCCGCGGCAGATGTCTCCAGATTGTGGTCCGGAAGGCCGCACTTATCCATGATGTCCCAGTACAGGCTCTTTTCGTTTTCTTCCAGGTTGCCATCGGCTACGATGGTCTTCACAAAGAAATTGGACGTCCACTGTTTTTCCGCGGGACCGAATGCGGCTATGCGCTTGAGGGCTTCCGTGGGCTGCATGGCCATGCCGTCATTGATGTACTCCTTCAGGAGGTCCTGCTTGCCTTCAAAATCGTACTGGTCCGTGATAGCCTTGACGATTGCTTCCATTTCATCGTCTGTGACGTTTCCGTCCGCGTTGGCCAGGTGAACGGCCAGGCAGATGACGGACGCCAAGTCTTCGTAAGAGAGGTTCAGTGTTACCATATGATGTGTGTTTTTGCAAATGTAATCAATTATTTACTTCTTTGCAAGGGTGGCGGGCGGCGTCGTTCTGCTGCGCGGCCAAGTGCGAATGACACGACATAATTGGCACGTCACCGGCACCTGAACAGTCATTCTCCGCTCCTAATGTCCCAAAAAACGGGACATTAGGAGCAAAAACGCCCTTAAACGCGCCTAACGTCCCAGGAAATGGGACATTGGGCGCACTGCCCTCCGAGGTCGAGGCTGGGTAGTGCGAGGAGAGAACGACCCCCGTCGGTGAAAGTTCCCCGGACACCACACACCCCTTCAAACAACAAAAAAAATGCTATCTTTGCAGGACAAGAAACAGCGACTATGGACAAAAGAATTGTTTTGATTGTACTGGCAACCCTGACATTGATTGCAACGGGCTGCAAAAAGGGAGATAAACAACCCGCTTCCGATGATTCTGCGAAAATAAGTATTACCGTCACGGGTGCGCCCGAATCGGCGGTGTTGGTTGGAGAAAATTTTCCTCTCAATGTAGAGATTACGCCAAAGGATGCCGAAGTTGAGACTGTCGTCTGGAGTTCCTCGAATCCAGCGGTTGCTAAGGTAAATGCCGGGGGGAACGTTCTCGCAACAGGTAAAGGAACGTGCGAGATTTCGGCAACGGTGGGTAAGGCTTCCGGCAAGGTTGCCGTCCGCGTGGACGACCGCGACCCCGTCAAGGACGAGATGGGGCACACGGGGAACGGCAAAACACTCACTGGAATGAATAATAACGAGGTGTATTTCCCGATTAGCGGTACTCGTTGGACTGGTCTTCTCTGGTATCAAGGCGGAAACAATTCCATGACATATTACAACAACAGCACATTCAAAGCCGACTGGAGCGTGACCAATGATTTAATAGCCAGTGTCGGTTATGATTATGGCACTCCCGTGAAATGGCAGGATTTGGATTTTGACTGCTATTTCAAGCACAGTAAGACCGGCACTGCCGGAGGGTATAGTTTCATAGGCATTCACGGATGGACGCTGAATCCTCTCGTCGAATTCTATATTGTCGACGACTGGTTTACCAAACCGGGGCCCCAGCTTCTCGGTCAGAAAAAAGGTGAATTCGTTGTCGACGGCGACAGTTACGACATCTACCAGAACAGACGGGTCAATGCTCCATCCATTTCAGGTGAGAAAACGTTCTCTCAATTCTTTTCGGTCCGCAGCACTGCGCGCCAAAGCGGCCATATTGACATCAGCGCTCATTTTAAAGAATGGGAAAGTCTTGGAATGATGATGGGTGATGACATGCGCCAGCTTATGTACTATCTCGAAGTCGGCGGCGGCAGCGGCTCGATGGACTGCACCTACCTCTACATGTGTGACGGCCAGCTCTGATGGAAACCGCCTTGGGTATGATAAGAGAAAGCCTGAGGAACTACATTTATAATGAAGTCATTCCCAAGTATGCGGCCTTCGATAAGGCGCATCGGGAAGAACACGCACTAATGGTCATTGAGCGTGCCCTGTCGATGGGCAAGCAGTATGATATCAATGAGGAGATGCTCCTGACGGCAGCGGCGTGTCACGACCTGGGTCTCTCGGTTGACCGGAAAACACACCATTGGGAAAGCGGACGGATTATCCGCGAAGACAAGCGGCTTTCCGAATGGTTTTCACCGGAGCAGATAGAGACAATCGCCCAGGCGGCGGAAGACCACCGGGCATCGGCAAAAACGCTGCCAAGAAGCATCTATGGCCGTCTTGTTGCCGAGGCCGACCGCTTAATTGTTCCTGAAACCATCATCCGCAGGACCGTCCTCTTCGGCCTTTCAAACTACCCTGAACTGGACAAAGAGGGTCATTGGAACCGCACGCTGGAGCATCTCCATGAGAAGTATGCCGATGGCGGCTATCTTCACCTTCTGATTCCGGGGTCGCCCAATGAGGCCCCCCTGCAGCAACTGCGTGAGATTATCAAAGATGAACCGCGGCTCCGGACCATCTTTGAATCAGTTTACGCA
>CAMOGR010000233.1 GCA_946614205.1 uncultured Bacteroidales bacterium
CGTAGGTGAAGCGGCAGGTGGAGTTGGCGTCTGGGTAGGAAGGTTCGCCCTTCTTCCATTCGAGCAGGGCAGCGGCAAAGTCCTTGGAGGCGCCGCGCAGGTTCTCGCGTCCGGACATCAGGGCTCCGCGCAGGGGGCCGTACGCCTCGACGAGGGCGCGGGAAAGCGCGACTGCCGGGTCGGAGTCGAGCATCTTGGCGGTAACGGGCTTGGCACCAAGCTTTTCCGCGCTTGTGAAGATGCTCTTGCGGTACATGTTGTCCACCAGCTTGCGGGTGTCCAGGCTCAGCAGGCTCTTGCCGCCGAGCTTAATGGCCTCAGCAGGGTTTGCATTCTTCTTGTAGAAGTCTATCATGGCAATGGCGGCGTCGTGGTCGACGGTGGCGTCGAAGTCCTTGTAGTAGTCCTTAAGGACCTCTACGCTCGCGTTTACGGCCTCCTGCACATTGGTCTCGGGATTCTTCTTCGCGGCCTCGAGCGCGGCTTTGTGCGCCTGGTCCAAGGCAGCGGCGAAGCCCACCAGATCTATGCGGCCGATGCTCTCGCTGAGCAGAGTCGCCGTATGGTTGGCGTGTGCGCTTGCGGCAACGGCATCGCCTATGCGGGAAATGGCGTCGCCCCAGACAGCCTTGCGCCCGGCGTCGCTGTCAATCCAGGCCTGGAGTTCCTTCTCCTTCTGCAGCTCGCGTCCGATGATGTCGAGGGCCTCGAAGGCTTCTTCCTCGCCGATCCACTTCTTCCAGCCGTTGGAGGAGCCGGCGTACTTGCTCGCATACTGCAGGCCCACCTTGTCGTTGGAACGCATGGCCTTCCAGATGACGTCCTGCCATGCGGTGCGGGCTGCGATGCGGATGTTGTTGGTGGCGAGCATTTCCTCGAGCTGTGCGGCTGTCTGGAAACGCTGCGTGCGTCCGGGATAGCCCATAATCATTGCGAAATCACCCTCCTGTACGCCCTTGAGCGATACTCCGAGGAACTGACGGGGTACCATGGGGACGTTCTCGGGGGAGTAGTCGGCGGGCTCGTTGCCGGGGCCTGCGTACACGCGGAACATGGAGAAGTCGCAGGTGTGGCGGGGCCACATCCAGTTGTCGGTCTCGCCGCCGAACTTGCCGCACGATGCCGGGGGAGCGCCCACGAAGCGCACGTCGCGGTAGATTTTGGAAACGATGAGATAATATACGTTTTCGTTGTAGAAACTGGTGACGGTACACTGGCATCCGGGATTGGCCTCGCGGGCTTCCTTGATGAGCTCTTCACGGGATTTGCCGCCGGCAATTGCATCGGTGACGTCGGTCATGCTCTGCAGGAAACGCACGGACAGTCCGGGGACGGGAATCTCCTCGCTCAGGCTCATCGCCCAGAAGCCGTCCTCCAGGTAGTTGTGCTCCGGAGTCGAGAGCGACTGGATGCTGCCGTAGCCGCAGTGATGGTTGGTGACGAGCAGGCCGCTGCCGGAGATAATCTCGCCGGTGCATCCTCCGCCGAACTGCACGACGGCGTCCTTGATGGAGGAGTGGTTGATGCTGTAAATCTGGTCAGGAGTCAGGCGGGAGCCGAGATTGCGCATAGCCTCGGCGTTCATCTGCTCCAGGAGGGGCAGGAGCCACATGCCCTCGTCGGCCTTCAGGGAGGCGGGGAGAAGCAGCAGGGCTGCTGCAAGAGTGGAGACAATACGTTTCATATCAATCGAATAGTGTTGGTTCGAGTTCTTTCGGATGGAAGCTCCTGCGGTGCTCCGGAGTCCAGCCCAGGCGCCTTATTGCGTCTATGTGTTCCCTGGTAGGATAACCGAAATTGTGCTCCCAGCCGTATCCGGGATACTGCTCTGCGAGCTTCTTCATGTGTGCGTCCCGTGCAGTCTTGGCGAGGACGGAAGCGGCTGCTATGCTTGCGTAGGTCGCATCTCCGTGGACTACGGTGGCGTACGGAATGCCTCCGTGGGGACGGAAGCGGTTGCCGTCGACAAGCAGGAAATCAGGCTTGATCTGCAGCCTGTCCACCGCCCGCTGCATGCCGGCGATGCTTGCTCCAAGGATGTTGAGGCGGTCGATTTCTTCAGCGCTTACGGCGACGACGGCCCATGCAAGCGCCTCTTTCCGGATGATTTCCTGCAGTTCGTCACGCCCACGCGCGGTCATCTGCTTGGAGTCGTTGAGGAGCGGGTGTCGGAAACCCTGCGGCAGGATGACGGCGGCGGCGAATACGGGGCCGGCCAGAGGACCGCGTCCCGCCTCGTCGAGTCCGGCCTCCAGACGGCCGGGGGCCATGAATTCCTTGAGGTGTAGCAGGTGCTTCACACCGCAAAGTTAATCAATTATTTTTTACTCAGTTTATCGATTTTGGCGGACAGGAGTTCAATGACATTCCGCAGGTCTTTCACCTCCTCCGAGAGTTCGTATACCTTGTCTTCCACGCCGGCCTCCCTGAGTATGCCGGACCTCAGGTCTCCGTCCAGGTCCAGGATGTCTTCCGGGGAGAAACCGGTGGCCCGCATGAATTTTCTCGCGTTGGGGGTGAACATGTGCGTGTCACCCCTTTCGAAGCGCCCGTATGTGGAGCGCTGTATGCCCATCATGTCGGCCATCTCTTCCTGGTTCTTGCCCAGTCTTTTTCTCAGCAGCCGTATGTTGACGTGATACTTGTCCATTGTCCGTTTTTTGGTGTCATCAAAGTTACGCCATCCCGGCGGGCTGCGCCACGTCATTTTTGAGCACATCTGGCTATAAAAATCAGACAATTTCTTAAAAAATCGTAAAAATCTTGTCCGTACCCCCGGCGTTTTCTTGCTCTTTGGCCGCGGGATGTCCATATTTGCAGCACATAAAACCGTCCCCCCATGAGAACAGAAATCTACACCCGTTTTTCCTCCCTTGTCCAGACAGGGCTCTATGTCAGTTACGAAGAAATCTGCCGCGTCCTGCACGTCTGCCCGGACGACCTCGACGAACTGCTGGAGGCCGAGTTGGGCTGCTCAGGCTCTCAGCTTGTGGATTATTTTGGCAATCAGCAATAAAATTATTAGATTTGCAAGCTTTGATAATCTACAACACCATATAAGATGAAAGAATACACTACCAAAGACGTACGCAACGTAGTCCTTCTCGGCGCCACCAAGTCCGGCAAGACTACGCTCGCCGAGGCTATGCTCTTCGAGGGAAAGGTCATCCCCCGCATGGGTACTATCGAGGACAAGAACACCCTGTCCGACAGCAACGAGCTGGAGAAGCTCAACCAGCGTTCCATCTATGCAACCCCCCTGTACGCTGAGTACCAGGGCTGCAAGATCAACTTCATCGACGCTCCCGGTTCCGACGACTTCATCGGCGGAGCCTATTCTGCTTTCCGCGTATGCGAGAGCGGTGTGCTTCTCGTCAACGCACAGCAGGGCGTAGAGGTCGGAACCGATGCATTTGTCCGCCGCGCAGAGGAGCAGAAACTCCCCATGATCATTGCGGTCAGCCAGCTCGACGCCGACAAGGCCGACTGGGACAACGTTCAGAACTCCCTCAAGGAGACCTTCGGCGGCAAGATGGTGAACGTCCAGTTCCCCGACGCCACCGGAGCTGCATTCGGCGGCATCATCGACGTCCTCACCATGAAGTACTACAAGGGCGGCGAGGTTCTCGACATCCCCGCACAGTTCGCCGACCAGGCCGAGGAATACCGCCAGGAACTCATCGAGAAGGCTGCCGAGTTCGACGACGCCCTCATGGAGAAGTTCTTCGAGGAAGGCACCCTCAGCGAGGAGGAAATCCACGGTGGTCTCAATAAAGGTATCGTCAGCGGTGATGTCTATCCCGTCTTCTGCGTCTGTGGCAAGAAGGACGTCGGCGTCGGCCGCCTCCTCGAGTTCATCCGCGACGTGGCACCCGCACCTGCAGTCAAGGAGGACGGCCCCACTTCCATCTTCATCTACAAGAACGACGTCGAGCAGCACCTCGGAGAGGTTTCCTACTTCAAGGTGATGAGCGGCACCCTCACCGCAGGCATGGACCTCGAGGATCCCGTCTCCGGCGGCAAGGACCGTCTGAGCGCCATCTACGCCGTTGCCGGTTCCAAGAAGGAGTCCGTCACCAGCCTCCACGCCGGTGACTTCGGCTGCGCCGTCAAGCTCAAGAACAGCAAGTCCAGCACCACTCTCGCCGCTCCAGGTTCAGACATCGTCTACGACCGCATCCAGTATCCCGCTCCCAAGTACCGCTGCGCCATCAAGGCCAAGGTCCAGCAGGACGACCAGAAGCTCGGCGACGCCCTCAAGAAGATTTCTTCCCAGGATCCCACCGTGGTCGTGGAGTACTCCAAGGAGCTCCGCCAGACCATCCTCAGCGGCAACGGCGAGCAGCACATCAACATCGTCAAGTGGCGTCTGAACAACGAGTTCGGCCTCGAGGTCGAGCTCTTCGCCCCCAAGGTTCCCTACCGTGAGACCATCACCAAGGTCGCATGCGCGCAGTACCGTCACAAGAAGCAGTCCGGCGGCGCCGGCCAGTTCGGTGAGGTTCACCTCCTCGTCTGCCCTGCAGAGGGTGAGCTCAACACCAAGTTCATGATCAACGGCAAGGAGACCCAGCTGAACATCAAGACCCAGGATATCACCGAGCTCGAATGGGGCGGCAAACTGGAGTTCTACAACTGCGTCGTCGGCGGTTCCATCGACCTCGGCTTCATGCCCGCCATCCTCAAGGGTATCAAGGAGAGAATGGTCGAGGGTCCTCTTACCGGTTCCTACGCCCGCGACATCCGCGTCTTCGTGTACGACGGCAAGATGCACCCTGTCGATTCCAAGGAAATCGCCTTCATCATCGCCGGCCGCAACGCATTCAGGGAGGCCTTCCGCAACGCCGGACCCAAGATTCTCGAGCCTATCTACAACGTCGAGGTCATGACCCCGAGCGAGTATCAGGGCGCCGTCATGAGCGACCTGCAGAACCGCCGCGGCATGCTGGGCGACATGGGCGCAGACAAGGGCTTCGCCATCCTCAAGGCCCGCGTGCCTCTGGCAGAGCTCTACCGCTACTCCACCACCCTGAGCTCCCTCACCGCAGGAAGCGCCACCTTCACCATGGAGTTCGCCGACTACCAGCCGGTTCCCGGAGATGTCCAGACCAAGCTCCTCGCAGACTACGCTGCCCAGGAGAAGGACGAAGACTAATCCTTTTGAATACCATAAAGCAGCCGGGCCGCCCAGAAATGGACGGCCCGGTGTCGTTGTATGCGGAGCGCAGGTCTATTTGCCTGTGTACGCGCCCTCGAAGAGGATGGTGCCTGAGGTTTCTTCTCCTATGATGAAGACGAACGGGTGGTCGGCATAGAAATAGACCCTCTTGGGCTCTTCCTGGGGCGGGCCCGGGGCCGTTTCTCCGGCCATCTGCACCACCGTTACGGCCGCGGCTTCGGTACCCCATTCCGCAACGGAAATCTTGGCTTTCTGGATGACGTTCTCTATCCAGAAGTACCAGCCTTCTTCCGAGGCGGTGAACATCTTGTCGAACTCTGCCTGACCGCGCTTGAATGCCTTTTTGACGCCAAGCCGGGCAAGGGATTCGGAGAGGTCGAACTTGTTCTCGATGTCGAATTTTGGGAGCTTGACGTAGACTTCGGCGTCTGACTTGAAGGAGGCGAGTATGTCGCTCCATGCCGTGCTGCCGAGTTTGTCGACGAGGTTTTTGAGGTCGTTGCCGTCGGGAAGGAGTATGTACATGCGGAACTTGCCGCCGGCGTAGGGAAGCGACAGGACGCGGTAGCCGTCCATCTCTGCGTACTGGTGGTAACGCATGTTGTTCATGTACTTGACCATTATGTCCGAGCCGTCGGAACGGGTGAACCTGTCTTTCTTGGTGGCAAGTTCTTCAAACATGGGATCGTATTCACTGCCGGACCATTTGGCTTTGAAATACAGGGCGTTGAGAAGGAATGCGGCGGCGTCGGGAGAGATGTCCGAGGCGTCCAGCACGTTGTCGATGAATCCGTCGGTATTGCGTGACGCCCACCTGTTGACGCGGGACGCTATGGTGCCCGGGGATGTGAAGGCCATGTTCTCGACGGCGGCGTAATAGTTTTCCTCTATGGTTTTCTTGAAGTCGGGGTAGAGGGTGAATACGTCGTTGACCAGCATGGCGTCGGTGAGCTTGAGCGTTACGTCCAGGTCTACTGCCGGGAGCTGCTCAAGCATCTTCTTGCTGTATGCGTTGAGGGCGTCGATGCCCTCGCTGCCGAAGCCCAGGAAGTCTGTGATTTCCTGGAGGGTTTCGCCGCTGGCGCCGTTGGCGGTCATGGCCAGGGCGTACTGCAGGCTGAGGGGAGAGATTACGAGGTTGCTGCCGTCGAACATGTCGCCGAGAAAGCGGAAAGCCATCTGGTTGCCGGCGTTCACGTATCCTTGCTCGGTCTCGTTCAGGGCGACTTTGGTGATTTGTTCCGTGGGCACAGGGAACTTGACGGAAAAACTGCCGTCGGGGTTGTCTATGCTGAAATACTCGCATCCTGCAAGCAGTGAGAGGGCGGAAAAGAAGATGAAAAGTTTTTTCATATCACGAAAAATATGGATTGGTAAAGATACTCATTTATCAATATAATCCAAGAGCCCGGGTATTCTTGCACGACAGGTATGGATAATAATTCGTATCTTTGCATCCCGTATGACGTTGATCCTTACAGGAAGCCCCACCCGTTACGGCGAGGACAGGTTTACGGAAGACAATGGCTTTCTCGCCACCGTCAAGGCCGAACTGCCTCCCAGGCCCCGCATACTCATGATAAGCGCCGCCCCCGACGACCGCGCCTTTACCGCCAGCGTACTGGAGGGCATGACCACCTGCGTGCTCAATTCCGGCATCAAACCCTCAAAGATAGTCATGCTCGACCGCCGCAACGCCGGCAGGGCCGCGGAGCTCATCGCCCGCGCCGACTGGGTCGTCCTGTGCGGCGGGCACGTCCCCACACAGAACCGCTTCATCCACGAAATCGGCCTCCGGGCGCTCCTGGAGGGCTTCGGCGGCCTGGTGATGGGCTGCAGCGCCGGCAGCATGAACTGCGCGGACGTAGTGTATTCCCATCCCGAACTTGACGGCGAGGCGCAGGACCCGGGCTACAGCCGCTGGCTCCGCGGCCTCGGCCTCACGCACATCCGCATCATCCCTCATTACTATCAGGTAAGGGATTATGTGATAGACGGCCGCAGGCTTTTCGAGGACGTCATATTTCCCGACAGTTTCAATCATTCCTTCTACACTTTCCCCGACGGCGGATACATCGTCTGCAAGGACGGCCGCAGCACCCTGCACGGCACCGCCTGGGAGATAGCAAACGGGAGGATGCGTCAGATATGTAGTGAAAATCAAGTGTATACCTTTATGAACGTCGTTTTCATTTCCCCCCATTTCCCGCAGACCTACAGTCACTTCTGCGCCGGCCTCAAGGCCGACGGCGTGAACGTGCTGGGCATTGCGGATGCGCCTCACGGCTCGCTTGCACCCGAGCTCAGGGACGCCCTTACCGATTATTACCAGGTACGCAACCTCGAGGACTACGACGAGGTCTACCGCGCCGTGGCATGGTTCGCCCACCGTTACGGACGCATCGACTGGATTGAGTCCAACAACGAATACTGGCTTGAGCAGGATGCTCGCCTTCGGACCGACTTCAACGTAACCACCGGCATCCATACCGACCGTATCGACTTCATCAAGGAAAAGTCCGAGATGAAGAAGTGCTACGCCGCCGGAGGCATTCCCACGGCCCGTCAGATCAAGGCCTCCGAGGGCCTGAAGGCCGTTCTAGCTTTCGCCGGCAAGACCGGATATCCCATCATTGCCAAGCCCGACAACGGCGTCGGCGCAAGCGGCACCTACAAGCTCTGCAGCGACGAGGAACTCCGCAGCTGGTTCTCGGAGCACGGATCCGACTACGGCGCATTCGTCGTCGAAGAGTTCATCACAGGTCTGCTGACATCCTACGATGCGATATACAATTCCAAGGGAGAGCCCCTCTTCGAGTCGATGGGAGTGTATCCCACGCCCATCATGGACATCGTTCACGGCAACCTCGACGCTTGTTATTACATAGAGCGCGACGTCCCCGCTGCGCTTGCCAGAATCGGCCGCCGCACCGTAAAGGCTTTCGGCATCACCAGCCGCTTTGTGCATCTGGAGTTCTTCAAGCTCGACCGCGACCGCGAAGGTCTTGGCAAGAAGGGCGATTTCGTAGGACTCGAAGTCAACATGCGTCCCGCAGGAGGATATACTCCGGACATGATGAACTTCGCCCACAGCACCGACGTCTATCAGATTTGGGCTGACATGGTGGCCTTCGACGAGAGGCATAAGGATGCCGGGGAGCAGTACTGGTGCGCCTATGCAAGCCGCAGGGACTCACACCGTTATGTGCATTCGCACGACGAAGTGCTTGCCCGCTGGGGCTCGGTCATCTGCATGTGTACCCGCATGCCGGACGCCCTTTCCGACGCCCTCGGCAATCAGGTCTACATCGCCCGCCTGAGCTCGAAGAAGGAAATAGAACCGTTCTTCAAATTTGTCTGCGAGCAGGCTTAGGGGTGCCGTTGTACAAAAGACTCAGAACTGAACCGGGTCTTCGACTACTATGTCTTCGATTCCTTCGCCGTCCCATGAAGAGCCGGAGAGAAGGCTCATAAGCAGCCTGCTCTCCAGCAGTGTCATGTCGGGTTCGTAATAATGAAGCTTAATCATTTCAGCAGTTCATTTGCCCATAAATGATCTGGCTTTAGTGACTGAACCTTGTGTAGCAAACGGCGGGCCTTTGCCTTGTGGCCGAGTCCCATCTCACCCAGAGCCTGGGTAAAATAAGCAGCAGAGTTTTTTGCTTCTACAGTTGATCCAGTGGTTCCTTCGGCGCCGTAGAAGTTGATATATTCTGTAATTATTGAGCCCTTGCCTTCGGAGACCATAGTCTTGAAGATGTCGCGTGCTTCTGCCTTTTTGCCAAGTTTTACGAGAGCAAGGCCGGTCCAGTAACGGAAATCCTTGCTGCCCTTGAGGTTGAAGTCCTGATTGGCAGCGAGTTCATAATACTCGCGTGCTTTTCCTTCGTCTCCGAGCTTTTCGTATGCCAGGCCCAGCTCGTAATTAATCTGGGCGTCGTGCGTTGCGCGCTCGTTCACAAGGAAAACCTGATGATTCTCGGGGTATTCGAAGGCTTTGTTATACAGAGTAATGGCACCATCAATATCTCCTTCTGCCATCTTTTTCCTTCCTGCAAGAATGCAAGCATCCACAAAATTGTCGTGGAAGTTGGCGACACCCTCACGAGTCGGGAAATAGCAGTTGTTGAGGAGGTCGAGGACATAGTCATAGTCGCCCTCGTAAGTGCCAAGGATTACTTCCTGAGCAAGAGGATAGTAGCGTTTGACTCCTGTGTCGTGATGCGATTTAAGCAACTGGTAGCGCTCGCTCACCGGAGCCTGGAGGGCTTCCATCGCCTGGTCGCACTCTTCGAGATACAGAGGGGCAGGGTTGATGTCGATAGCTTTCTTGTAGCACTTTGCGGCCTCTGCATAATCCTTGGTGTGCAGCCAGTTGGCCCATCCGAGATTACGCCATGCCAGATCGTCCCCGGGATTCATCTCCACACACTTCCGCCACTCCGCCATCGCATTGTCAGGCTGGATGTTATACAGAAGGTTTCCAAGATAGTAATACGGCCTTTCGCTGTCTGGGCAAGCCTTCTTGGCCTGCTGCAGCACGTCTATGGTTTCCAGCCGGAAAGGTGCGCAGTAACCCACAGGGAGGTCGAGCGCCTCGCGGTAGAGGGCGTCGTTTCCGGTGAGATATGCGATATACATCTTTACGGTAGGGTAAGCGACCCTCACGTCGATATCCTTTAAAAGGGTCAGCGCCCTGTCCTTGAAGCCGTTGTGCAGGTAAAGGAGAGCAAGCTCGAGATAGCTTTCCGGCTGCTCCCGCATGAACTTGTGGAAATCAACAACCGAAGCAGTTTCGCACAGCGCCATCGCGTTGACGGGATCTGCTTCAAGGACAGTTTTGAAGCAAGCGTCGGCCTCTGCGGAACGTCCGAGCTTGCGCAGCACCAACCCTTTGAAATCAAGAGCCTGGTAATTGCGGCCATTGTAGGCAATTGCCTCTTCCAGGCGGTCGAGCGCCATCTCCCAGTCACCCTTCTGCGCGTACATCTGGGCCAGCTGGGTATTCGCTCCGGAGTTGTAAGTATAGTTCCAGGTGGCACGGTACAGCGTATCCATGGCTGCATCGTACTTGCCCTGAGCCTTCAGGACGAGGCCGAGATTGTAAATGGCTTCGGCATCCTTGGGCCTGGTGTAGTCCTTAGTCTGGCGGCGTATAGCGGCGCGCAGGTAAGATGCCGCCTTGTCGTATTCGCCCCTTTTGCGGTACCATACTCCCATCTGGGTGTTGGCACGCGTGTCTCCCGGATCACGGCGCAGCACCTCAAGGAAATAGTCGGTAGGATCGATGAAAGGATTGTGGAACTGGAGGTTGCGCAGGCCTACCAGAAAGCACTCCTCGGTATTCTGAATGTCCTGGGGCTTCTTGGGGCGCTCGACGATGGGAGGCAGCGGGGATGTGGGATCCTTGACTACCGGAGTATAACTGAGCATCTGCTTGCCGTTGCCGTCGCAAAGCACCATGGTCAGTTCGTGTTCCTGCACGCCGGCTTCCACGGGAACGGTCTTCACGTAAGGCTTGCCAGGGTCGATGTAAGCAATCACATCTTCGAATACGGGTTTGCCTGCGCGCATCAGGGATACGCGGAGCCCCTTCATCTTTTCGGTTGCATTCACTCCCAGAAGTACCTGGTTCCCATCCTGGAGGTCCATGTTGATGGCTGCGTGACGGTTTCCCGCTTTGACACCTTCTATGTCACGGAGGGCATACCAGTACTGGCTGAAGGTCTTGGTCTCGTAGGGGAAGTTCCAGTTGTAGTCGGGCTGGTTGTCAGAATAGGCGCCCACCATCAGCTCGATGTAGTGGCCGCTGTTGTCGGTCAGGATCTTGGTGTCCCACTCACTGTTGGGACCCCATAGCCAGAACTTGCCGCCCTTGATGATGTTGTGGTTGCCGGTCAGCATGGTGCCGGCGTGGCGTCCGTGGTCGTAACCGCCGACGAAATCAGCCTTCTGGTCATACACGAACATGGAGTTGCTCATGTAGTGATTCTTCCACCAGCTTGCATCGACGCCGTCTTTGTAGAAATCCATTCCGTTGAAGGGTTCGTGCGTTATTGGCCAGTGTGCAAACCAATTCTTGCAGTGGAAGGTCACGAATTCGGTACTCTGGGGAAGGCAGATTTCGTAGTTCTCGTCCACGAGCGTGGAGACGTTGGACCAGTAGAGTATGGAGTTGTTGTCGGGAGTGCCGTTCATGAGGCGTCCGCTGATTTCCATGTAGCTCTTTCCAGGATGCAGCGTGATGCCGATGGCCCACTGCATGCGGTGGCGGTATTCAGTCTCGCCCAACCAGATGGTCTTGGAACCGTCGGGGCTCGTGGTTATCTGCCAGTCACAGGGGATATGGCTGGTCTGGCGGTGATGGTGGAACACGTTCCACTCCACGCCTCCGCTTATCCAGGCGCCGGTCATGCCAACGTTGGCGGGTTTGACCACATGGTTGTGGTAGAAAATATCGTATCCGTTTGTCTTGTCGATGGCATACATCAGGCGTCCTCCTATCTCGGGAATTACGCAGAGTTCCACATACTCGTTCTCCATGTACAGGCAGTCATAAGTGACGTCCTGGCGGTTGCGGGTCATGTTATCGTTGAGCGGATACGGATAGACGCTTCTCTTGGCGCGCTGGTAACTCCAGTCGCGCTCGAAGATGGGCGCCTGCTCTGCCGGGTCGAGCAGATAGGTGGGAAGAGTAATCTTGCCTTCGTAAGCTTTGACTCCCTGAGCCTTTGCACAGAAAGGCAAAAGTAAGGCCAGAGCCAGTACAATCAATACTGTTTTTTTCATAGTCTGGATATGTTAATACCAGTTCACTTCCGACATGTCAGGTGTGAATTTAGATGCAGTGGGGTATGATGAGACGCTAAAATTCTTGAAGTTGGAAGAATTCACGCCAAGCGAGGAAGCGTCCACGGAAATGGAACCTCCGGCCTTGCAGGATGCAATGGATGCGGAAGTTACTACGTTTCCGACGAGCAGGCCCGGCATGCAATGGCGCTTCGTTTCACCCTTGAAGCCCTGGAAGATATCGATGGCAGGTTTGGCGTTGCAGCCGTCCAGAGACACGTCAGCTATAGCAAAGGCCACTATTCCGCCTGCGGCGCCCACGGCGTAGGTCCCGGTTGATTTAAGGCTGCTTTCAGACGTGCAGGAAGAGAATGCCGTCGCATTTGCGAGACCGGCGATTCCGCCGAGGCAAGTTGAATTCACATCCAGGGCAGTCCACCCACCTTCTATCGTACCGGTATTGGAGCACCCGGAAACGGTTGAAATATTGGAGCCCTTTCCGATGATAGCACCCACGATACCGGCGGCGAAGTCTCCGCGGGCTCCGGATCCGTTGTTGGTTACACCACCGCTGTGGCGACAGAAAACTTTGATGGTTCCGCTGTTGGAGCAGTTGAGTATCTGAGTGTTGTACCCGTTGACACCGCCGTTGTCAAGCGCTCCGCTATCACCGGGAGAGGTCGTGTACCAAGAGCAACTGCGGCCTAATATTCCGCCGACGGTTGCAGCCTTGTTGGAAGAACCTTCACCATTGGATATGCGGCTGACGTCACCTGTATTGATGCATCCGTCAAAGACCACACCGTTCATGTAAACCTGTCCACAGATGCCACCAACAGCGTTTTTAATCGCGAAAGAGGAACCTGCTCCTTCAATGTATATTTTGCCATGGTTCTCGCAGCCTTGGAACGTGCCTGGACAGCATTCCTCGTCCACGTCGATGATGGTTGCGGTGGAACCACCCTTGATTATATGGCCAACGGCAGCGATACCGCCACCATAAAGACCCGAATTGCCGGAAGGTGTGTGATGTATCGTGATGTCGCCATAGTTCTTGCAGTTTTTGATGGTGCCGCCGTTCTGGGCGCAGATGGTGCCGAAAATAACTCCTCCGCCTAAAGTAAGTTCGGTGCCGGAGTAATTGACGCAGTTTTCTATAAGCCCGTAATTCCTTTTTGCAATTGTAGCGTTACCCACTTCGGCCGGGTTTGCAAGAGAAGTGAATGATCCGTCTACGGTGACATTTTTTACTACTCCGTCAAGACCGATTTCAGAAAACAGCGGCCACATGTTGCCGTTTGCGGTGAGCTTGTGCCCATTACCGTCGAATGTGCCGTTGAACACACCCTTTGCGTATGCAAAGTAAGTTGCAACGTTAAGGTCTTTCATAAGTGTGAGAGTCTTGCCTGCAAAATCATCGCCTTCGGAGATCGCGTCTGCAACGGCAGTCCAATCGGCAATGGTGTATATACCCCCGTCGATAAGAGTTCCTGTAGGCGCGAACGTGATATTTGTCGGATAGATGACACCGGGCTCAGCGGTGAACTCTTTGCTGGAGGTTAGTATCTGATAGTGGTTCTTGACATCCTTGATACGTATGCTGAGTCCCTGCGTATACACTTTTGCCGGGATTGCCACGATGACGGGCTCGCCAAGTGGTGCGCCGGAGCCACAGTCGACTACGATTGAATTGCCGTTGAACCTGTCTTCAACTATGGCACAGGTCTCAGGATTGAATGTAAACGTACCGCTGAGGTTCTCGCTTGCCGTCGCACTCACTTGTATCTCGGCGATGGGGTCGCTATCAGTACTGCTTGTAATGACAAACTTGAGGTACGACATTGCGTGCTTGAAGGCAATGCCTTTCCCTTCTTCCTCCTGTATGCCGACCATGATTGCAGCGGCCGGATCAAAGGAGCCTTTGACCCAGGTCTGGTTCCCGGGTACGGTTATGCGGCCATATGCGCCATTGTCCGGGTCGAAAGATGCATTGACATATGCAGATGCGGGATAAATGCCATAATAAGGAGCATCGATTATGGGGAATGAAAAATACGCGGCTTTTCCACCTGCAAGTATTTCTATGCCCGTTGACGTCTCACCGTTGACGACTACTGCGTCATCATTGTTCCAGGAGCAAATAAGACCGTCAAGAGAGGTCTTGGAATCAGATGCGATGGTCGCTTCCAGCCTGACGGTGCCTGACGGTGCTATATTCTGTTCTATCTTCTTTTCGCAGGAGACAAGTGCTGCGGTCAGGATAAGTCCTGCAATAATCACATTGTTTTTCATAACCAGCAAATAATTAGATCCAGTCGAAATTATCTTCCCCTTCAGTAAGGTCGGGAAGAGTATTGGATTGACAGAGGAGAGTTTCCTCCTCTCCGATGGACCAGACTGTGTCCGGAGTTACATAGAAATGTGCAATTGTTTTTGTTTTCATATGCGGTCTTCTTTTACATTAATTCCATTCAAAGTCATGCTGACCCTCATCAAGACCGGGGACAGTTGACGATTGGCACAGAAGTTCAACTTCCTGTACAGCATACCAAACAGTATCTGGATTGCTATAGAGCTGTTTGAGCGTGTTCTTTTTCATATCTGTTCAGCTGTTAATCGTAAATCATGGAGAAACTCAGGCTCTGGTCCCCGGTAAAGTAAAATGCGCAGGAATAAGCTCCGCTTGCGACATTCGGCGAAGGGCGCTGTACGGCGCCTGAATCGGAGGCCTGTATGCTTCCGTCGGCGCAGCGCAGACGGAAACGCAGGAAACCGTTCTGGATTCCGTGCTCGAAGGTGC
Organism: uncultured Bacteroidales bacterium; assembly: GCA_946614205.1. Next base: position 14,769 of record CAMOGR010000233.1, read on the forward strand.
AGTCTGCACTGATGGCGGAATTGCCGTATCCGATGGCGAAGGTTGCATCATGCTTGAACGCTCCGTCCCAGGTGGAACACTCGCTGCTGTTGTGTTTCCATTCGTCTCCGTCAAGATAATCCAGATACCAGAAGCACGGGCCCTGGCGGGTGTAGAAGGGTGCGCTGAAGCGTATTGTGGATCCTTCCTTGAAATTCTTGACGGGAATAACGAACTCGAAATAATCCCCGGTCCAGATGGCGTTCAGCGTGATCGAGTATCCGCCGGAGGTATAGAAGCCTCTGCTGTAAATCAAGTTATCGACGGGCCTGCTGACGCTCACCCACTTGGCGAAGGCCTGCGGCTGTGCCGAGAACCAGATTCCGAGAGGGTTCCAGAGGAATTGGCATCCTATCCCTCCCCAGTCGCTGAGCGTGAAGCGTACAGGGAAAGCGACAGGCTTGACATCAACACCCTTGTCATTCAGACAGACGCTGCCCGGATTGTCAGCATAATCAGGAACTCCGGTATAGGAACTGAGGTCGGTGATGTGGTAGGGGTCGCTATATGCGGCGTTGACGGCGGCCAGAACGGCTGCCCGGTTGTCGTCCGTGAAAGGAGTGGTATATCTGTCGGGATAAGGATAAAACTCCGTGAAACGGAATGTTACTTCTTCGGGAGCTATGCCCGTAAGAGGCGTGATGAGCGTCTTCCAGATAAGCAGAGACGCCGCGGCGCGAGGCATTCCGTAGTCCAGATGGATATGGTCTCCGCGGCAAAGGTCATCGGGATGAACGGCGTTCAGACCGGTCGTGCGGAGATTCTGCAGCAGAGCACCGGTAGAAATGATACGCTTGAAAGGATAGCCCTCAGCAGGATCCATTACATGGGATGAATTCTCGCGGACCACGGTCTCGAACTGCGTTACATTGCTTCCGCCGAACTTGCTCTTGATGGTCTCGTGATACTTCGACCAGCAATGGGACTGGAAATATATGAATTCTGCATCGGGGCTCGTAACTCTCAGTTTTTCAATCAGCCCGTGAATTGCATTTTTCTCGGTATCGCTCCAGGTCCAGGCATGCTCGCCTCCGGAATACTCCTGCAGGACGATGATGTCGAAAGGACCGGTCGCCGCTATGTCCTGGAGAGAATAATCGAGGTCGATGCTCCCGTTCCAGAAACGCTGTCCGGGAGTCCAGGTACACAGAGCTGCGTTTTTGGCCTTGTCGAAGTTGTTGTTGTATCCGACCAGATAGTATCCTCCGTGATAACTTCTCGTAAGTTCCACGTTGCGGACCCCTTCGTGATTCAGCATGAGAGGCAAAAGGTCGGTTGCGTCTAGTGTATGGCTGTTGCCGACGAACAGGATTCTGGTCTTTTTGCCTGAATCAGAACCCGGAGCCTCGCCGTCTATCAGGGTCCCGGTGGGATTGAATTCTATGCCGGTTTCGTAGATCTTGCCCGCCTCTGCAGTAAACTGCCTGGCAGACTTGATTACCTGATAGTGATTCTTGATGTCCTTGATTCTCATGGAGATGCCTGTTTGGTACGTCCGGGCCGGCAAAGCTATTACGATGGGTGCACCCTGTGCAGCCCCTGCGCCGCAGGAGACGGTAATCTGCTTGCCGTTTTTTTCGTTGCCAGTAAGGCTGAGGCTCGAAGGGTCAAAGCTGAATTCACCGCTCAAGTCCTCGCCGGAATTGGCCCAGACGCTGATTTCTGCGATTGCATGGTTGTCGGAACCGCCGTTTACAGTCAGGCGGATATAAGACATGGCATGGACGAAATCCAGGCTGGAACCGGCCTCGGAGGCCGCCACCATGATCGCAGAAGAGGGATCAAAAGAGCCGGAGACATAAGACTGGGTCTCGGGAACTGTCACGGTACCGTAACGGCCTGATGCCGGAGCATAGGAACCGGCTTTGTACGCAGAGGCCGGATAGACTGCATGGTACGGGGCATCGATAAGCGGGAGGGTAAAACGCGCCTTTTTTCCCGATTCAAGTATTTCGATGCCGGTGGAGGCCTTTCCGTTGACTGCGATGGCATCACCGTCCGACCAAGTGCAGGTCAGACCGTCCAGAGCAGTACGGCTGCCGGCATAAAAGCCGGCCTCCAGTACGGTCGCGCTCTCTTGAACCTTTTCGGGTTCCACCGGTTTCTGGCATGCGGCCAACAGGCAGGGGAGCAAAATACTTGTCAACATTTGATATCTGATCATAGATTCTTGATTTTAATCCAATTGGAAAGGTTGGAGTCTCGCAGGGCATCGGTCGCCGATACTGAACTCTCGTACAGGGTAAGGTTCAAAGCAAGTTCTCCACCGGCATGGACAGATGAACGCGGAACGCAAACTTCCGCTAGCCAGCCCTGGCCGTCTGCGACAGCCGTGGAAGCCGTTATGCCAAGCGAGCCGTCAGTCGTCCAGGAAGAACCGTTCCAGCGGCTGACGGATCCGAGGGCATCCTTGTTTAGCTTGATGCGGCAGGCGTCGGAGCTGAGGGTGGTGCCAGGTGCCGACAAGTCGAGATAAACGTAGTCGGAAGAACTTATGGACTCGTCCATCACTTCTACCAGAAAGTACAGGTTATTCTGGTCGGAGGAGCACCTCAAAGTGGCTTGGGCCTGTGATTTGGAGCCGACGAAAACGGCCTCGTCACTTGCTTCCCATTCCGTATTGACTCCGTCGGCCTTCACCGTGCGTGATGTTGCCGAAATGCTATGGTTCAGCGCATAGCGCACAATGGCGATGACGGGAGGATTCGATGTGCTGGTGTCACCCCCGCGTCCTATGCGGACCGCCGCCATCATCTCATGGCTGCCGCAAACGTCGAGTCCGCCCCATGAGCATGCTCCCTCATCGAACAGCCTGATGGGAGTGGAATAATTACGCGCAGTCTCGTCTCCGATCATTGCATACTGGCGACCGCTGGAATAAGACACCACAGTCTCGCCCGAAGGGAACTGGATGATGTACGGGGCCGTTCCTGAATTTGCAATGGTGGGGTTATAAAATTCTGAATCAGTGGAATACACTTGTCCACCTGTGCCCCTCCAGCCGTCAGGGCCGTCTGTGAGGTCGGGCCAGTTTCCGTCTGCAGGAGACCACGACTGGGATATCTTGAAGGAGACGCTGCCCGTAGAGGCATTGTAACTCTTCACCGTCTCGAATACTCCGGTAAGCTGCTGCGAGCCATTGAGTTGTATAATTACCGGCATCTGGTCGGTATAACGCTCGGGGTATGCCGAATCCGCAGGCCAGTTGTGCCTTATTGCATGAACGGGCGAGTAGGAGCTCCAGGGATTCGACCCGAGGGCGGGATACCATGTGGAACCGTTGTTGTCGGAATACACCATCGCGGTACCCGAGTTGCTGCTGCTTATGAGCGGATGGCTCTCGGAGAAGTAGCACTCCAGCCGTCCGTTGCTCTTCTGGACAAGATGGGCTTCCCAGTTGGGCCCGCGGTGGATGACCTTGGCCGTCGTTGTCCAGGTCTTGCCGTTGTCGGCGCTTCGCTTGAGCTCTATTCCGCTGTACAGCTGGCTCTCGGGCTTGTTGTAGTAGGAAAATGGACGGAACGATGCCACCGCGCATACGTATCCGTTGGCGAGCACTACGGAGTTGCCGTTGGTGTAAACCTTGGTGTTGTTGCCGTTGGGCGTGGAATAGCCCCTGACCCTCTGGAAGAGGAATCCCTTGTTTTCCCAGTTGATTCCGTCGGGGCTCAAGGCATAGTACACATCCATGCCGTTCGCGTCGCCATCTGTGTCGCTTTGCTGCCAGGTAAGGAGGAAACTGCCGTCGGCCATGCTGCGGACCCTGGGGTAGTTTGGGGCGTCCATGCCGAACGACGGTCCGAGCTCCACATAGCTGCGCATGTTCTTCATCAGGCTGGCGTCACCGCACTCTCCTGCATGGGAGTTGATGCTTTGCTGCCCGGCGTTGAGCTCACAGAAAGGAGTAAGCGTTACGGAACCTTTGTAAGAAAGGGACCCGGCGCCTGCGAGGTCGACTCTGAACTGCTTGAGCGTGGCGCGATTGCAGCTGAATGTACGGTCGGGGAACACGAAGTCGTAGTTGGTAGTGCTTACGGTCAGCGAACCGGTATATGTTCCCGGGATGACTGTAAGGAATACGTATCCGCTTTCCGATTGTCCCACTGTCACGGCATTGTCGAGCGTAACCTGGACGGAGCCCTTGGCCGCTGTGAAAGAAAATGCGTCCGCAGAGAAGTTCTCGGCGTCGGCGATAAAGGTCCCGGCTACGGTACCCTTTGATGCAGAGAATTTTACGGACTTAATCTGCTCGGCGGCATAAGCCCCCGAAGAGTCGTATATCCCGAATGCGAGGATGCCTCCGGCAGGGCGGAACATGAGCTGAAGGCCCTCAGTTGACAGATCTTCTCCGAAAACGTATGGCTCAGCCACCATCGGGTTGACCCTGCCGTTGTATTGTCCGGCTGCAGTCTGGGTCTGAAGCTCCGGGACCGTGAGGGAGAAGCGGGAGGTCGTTCCCTTTACGGATTCCGAATAAGGATAGTATGCATACAGTTTGTTGCCGGAATGGGGCTCGGGGACCGAGGCGCTGAAAATCACGCCGCCAGCTGCCGTCCGCTGGGGCTCCGCCTTCACGTTACCGCTCGAGCGGCTCGGGATGCAAACGCCGATACGGTCGGTCGCATCTTCCCAGAGCATGGTATAATCAGGGCTGAGGGTGGTGCGGGTGGCCTCCGTCTGCGGGACGATGGTCAGGACTGTGTCGCCTGGAGCAGTCTCCAGGGTAGCGGCCTCCGAGCAGGACGCAAGAATGAATAATACCGATGCTATGTAACAGGCCCTTTTCATTTGGCGCCGGTCATTGATTTGATGAATTCTATCTCTTTCTCGCTGAACGGGGTTCCGTCTTCACGGAAGATATCATGGAACCAGACATCGGGTTCCTTGTCCCAGGGGATGGAGATGCCGTCCTTGTCCGTCTTGTTCCAGTGATAATGGCAATTGAGCTTGCCCGTCACGAGGCCGAAGCTGATGGCTCCCACATTGTATTTCTTGAATACCGGCATACATCCTTCGAAGGTGGACCCAAGCGTACGTGCCATATATTCAGTGCATACAAGAGGGCGTCCGTACGGAAGCAATGTCTGGATGAAGCGCTCTGTGACTTCGGGTGTCTTGTATGCATGGAATGATATCACGTCGCTGTTCTCCAGTACGAAACTCACCTCGGGAAGGGATGTGCCCTTTTCGCCGACCGGACGCCAGAGGGGCGCCGTAAGCGGCTGGGAAGGATTGACTTCCCTGGCCCAGCGGAAGGTTGCGCTCATGAGAGGGACAGATGATTTGACTCCGCGGCGCAGGTTTTCAGGCTCGTTGTAAAGGCACCACATGAGGATGCGCTTGTCGTTGCGGTACGTACGCAGGATGTCCTTGACCATCCTCTCAAGCTTGGGCCAGGTGGTGGGGTCGTTTACCCATTCCGTGCCGGGCACCATGCACCATTCAGAGTTGTGGACGCCTTTGCGGCTCGGCGGCTGGGGGCCGAGCCTGGGCTCCTTGCACTTGCCGCCGTTTGTCCAAAACGTGGGCAGAGCGCGAATGCTATGCTTCTCGCAGATGTCCAGGAACTGACTGAAACGCTGCTTGAAACCCTTGGGGTCGTCCAGATACACGAGATGCGAGAAGAATACGCGTACGGTATTGAATCCTATGCTTTCGGCATAACCGAGTTCGCGGTCGATGATTTCAGGGGAGAATGTCTCTGCCTGCCACATCTCAATTTGGTTGATGGCATTGGATGTCACATAGTCGCATCCGACTATCCACCCCTTGTCGGCCGCCCACTCATTGGCTTTCTCTGCGCTCCAGCGAGGCTTGGGAGCGGCAAAGAGGGTGGTGAAGGCAAGAGCTGCGCCGATAAATATGCTGAGTGTCTTTTTGATCATATTCCTTTGATTTTTAGCCATCCGGCAGGAGTGTTGGTGTCCTTGACCGAATCTTCTGAATTTGCAACTGCATCGAAAATGGAGAAGTTGACGAGGCACTCACCTCCGTCTATGCTTACCTCGCTGCGGGGTACGCTGACCTCGACGAGATAACCGTTGTCGGTATCGGAAAGGGATGTGGGATTGCCGTCGTATGCCGCGCTGGCGGAAACGGGACAGTTATCAAGTTCCCGCCAGCTGCCTGCAAAGTTGCTGACGCTCTTGAGACCGTCGAGGTTTACCTTGATGCGCCTGGATGTCGCGCCGAACTTCTCGCCGTTGCAGAGGTAAATGGTGCAGAAGTCGCTCTTCGAAATCTTTTCGTCTATCACCTCGACCAGGAAATACAGGTTGTCGGCATCAGCGCTGCAGCGCAGCGTGGCACGGGCCTCACCCTTGCTTCCTACGAACAGGGCGTCGTCTTCGACCGACCAGTCGCCATTGTCGGCATCCACCTTGACGGAATGCCTGGACGCCGTTATGTCGTGGTCGAGATTGAAACGGGCTATCTGAATGCAGGCTTCTTCTGCAGAGATGCGGGAATCCCTCATGTATCCTATCACCTGATGGGAAGACGACAGGTCGAATCCTCCCCAACTGCCACGGTAAGGCAATCCGTCGAAAGCGCTTCCCCATTCGCGTGCCGTAGGGCTGCCTATCATCAGATGCTGCTTGGCATCGGTACCTCCGTATGCAAGCAGACATTCTCCGGAGCGGAACTGTACGAGATAGGGAGCAGCGCCGCGAACGACAAGGGAGTCGATACGCTGCTCGCGTGGCAGCACTTCGTCATCGACGAGGTTGACCCACACGCCGTCAGGCTTGGAAAAAGCAAGAGCAATGGAGAACTGGTCATTAGTGCCGCCGGAACTGTTGGCGACCCTCTGGTTGGCGCTTTCCATTGCAAACGCAAACTGCTTGGAGTTGTTGAGGATTACGCCGACAGGCATCTGATATGTATAGCAGTTCATCGCACCGTATGAAGAATTGCTTGGCTTGAAGTTCCACCAATGCTTGCGCATTACGCGGAAATGGCTTCCCAGGGCGGGCTCCCATGTGGTTCCTCCGTCCTTGGACCATACCATGCCGGTTCCGGAATGGCTGGAACTTATCCATGGACGGCTCTCAGAATAGAAGCACTGGATTTCCCCGTCAGGAAGTTCGATGAGGTGAGCTTCCCAGCAGGGTCCATGATAGATTTCAGTTTCTCCGTACCAGGTCTTTCCGCCGTCTTTGCTCTTCTTGACGATGAGTCCCTGGTCGGTCTGGGCGTCAAAGTTACCATAGGCTCTCACGGCCCGGAACGCGGCCACGACCAGCAGTTCGCCGCTGGAGAGCACCAGGCCGTTGGGGTTGGTGAAGTAGCGCACGTCCTTGGTCCCTATGGAGGTAGTCACTTCGTAACTCTTCCAGAGGTTGCCCATGTACGTCCAGTTCTTGAGGTCCTTGCTCAAGGCATAATGCGTATCCTTGCCGTTGGCGTCCGATACAGTGGAGTTATGCCAGAAGAGGATGTAGGATCCGTCGGGCAGGGTCCTCAGACGCGGATAATTGGGATACTGCACGTTGGAGGTGACCTCTACGAGCGAGCTGTAGTCCATCTTGAGCACCGACCTGTCCCAGCCGTCCGCATGGGAGTTCACCGGATCCTGTCTGGCGTTCAAGGAGGAGAACTCAGTCAGGACAAGCGTCTTCTGCTCGCCCTTGTTTCCCTGCTGTCCCGGGCCGTCAGGTACCTTGGGCTCGCATGAAGTGATGCAGCAGGCGGCCAGCGATGCCGACAATATGTATATGAACATGCTTTTCATCAATCCCAATATTCGTTCTGCTCCAAGTTGGCATTCTTTTCTTTCTCGCTGCGAGGTATAGCCCACTTGTTGTAGGCGTTGCCGCCCCAGATGTACTCATACATAGGGGCTCCCCAGACCTGCAGCAGACCGTTGCCGGTGGCGAATTTGGTATCTTTCCATGTTCCCCAGCGGAGTTCTTCAGTATAGAGCTGGTCTTCGCAGGCAAGTTCCCAGCGCTTCTCGGCGCGTATGCGGTCTCGCATCTCATCCTGGCCCGAAACAGCGGTGAACTCATTACCCGGTGCATTCAGAAGGGCGACTCCCGCACGGTCGCGGACCATGTTCACATAGGTGACGGCCTCCTGCCATTTTCCTTGCTCGTTGAGGGCTTCCGCAAGGCAGAGGAGAACGTCGGCGAAGCGGATGATGGGGATATCCACAGGGTTGTAGAGTACGTTGAGGTATTCGCGGCCGGCGGTTACGAACTTGCGGATCGGGTAGAACATGTAGGCCGTAGTCCAGTTGTTGAGGTCGAAACTCGGAGAGGCCCAGTCACGGTAAGGGAAACGGTAGGTGTAATCCACGGCCGCTCCGGATGCGCCGCCGCTGTAAACCGAATAGGGAGTGATCGCTATGGCCGCAAGGCGAGGGTCGCGGTTGGCGTATGCCTGGGCGATTCTGGCTTCGTTCCCCGTTGGATTGTACTGGGACAGGTCTGCGCCGTATTCCGACATGGTGGCTTTCTCCGAGTCCGTGAGGTTGTTGCGCAGGAAAAAGACGCTTCTGGCCTTGGGATCCATGGAATAGTAGCCGGGGATGTAGTCCTCCCAATTGAAGGGCTTGCCGTTCTTCTCGGTGAACGATTCCACGAAGTTGGTGTTGAGCACCAAGCTGCAATAGGCGTAACCGGTGGTGCAGTAGTTTCCGTAAACACGGCTTAGCACGTTTCCGTTGCCTTCCTGCTCCACCATCTGGGCCGAGAATATCATCTCGTCGCAATGCTCATTGGCAAGCGTGAAGAGGTCTGCATAGGAGCCTCGGGTGTATAGGCTGTAGCCGCAGTCCATTACGGCACGGAAGTCATTCTCGGCAAGTTCCCACTCTTCTTTCCACAGATGGGCCTTGCCGCGGAGAGCATAGGCAGCGCCTTTTGTCACACGGCCGTAATCGGGGCTTCCGGATGCGTATTTTGTGGGAAGTGTTTCACATTCGATGCTCTTGGTGAGGTCGTCGATGATGAAGTCCCATACGGCATCCTCGGAATCGCGTCCCTTGGTGTATTCGTCCGGAGCAAGGTTCTTTACGTAAATCGGAACGCCCCTCCAGAGGCTGTTGAGACGGTAGTAGTGATAGGCCCTGAGGAAACGGCACTCCGCAACTCTCTGTGCCTTAAGACCGTCTTCCATGTCGGGAACCTTGTCGATGTTGTTGATGACATCATTGGCGCGGTTCACGCCCTCATAGAGCCTTTTCCAGTACGTGGTGAACATTCCGTGATTGGACAGAACGGTGCCGCGCAGGTATGGATATCTGAGGTCGATATCGGTATAATTGGGGTCCATCACAGATGAAAAAGCGTCCGTGCTGAGGGCATCGGTGGTAATATAATCCCAGATTATGTTAGAATAGGCTCCGCTTACCACGCTCTCTGCCAGCAATGCCGACGAGAACATGGATGAGGAGCTGTTCTTGCTATATGGTGCACGGTCCAGGAAATCGTTGCATCCTACGAGTGCGGCAGCGGCCGCGGTGCAGAGCAAAAAGTTAAGAATCCTTTTCATAACCGCTTAGAATTTAAGGTTTACGCCGACAGTGTACTGACGGAGATTTGCATAGTAGTTCATGTTGTCCGTGAATTCCGGGTCCACACCGGGATAATCGGTGAAGGTGTAGAGATTGTCGCCGGTGAGGAAGATTCTCAGGCCCTTGACCCCAATCTTCTGCATGAGTTTCTGGGGGAAGGTGTAACCGAGGGTCACGTTCTTGAGCTTGAGGTAATCCGTCTTGTAGAGGAACAGGTTCGAATAGATGTTGGCGCCGTTCTGCTCGCCTCCGTAATTCATGGTCAAACGACCATTTCTGGAAGTGATGTTCGTGCGGGGATCGTCCGGTGTCTCGGGATCATAGAAGTAGTGGTCGTAAGCGATTGCCTTGGGAAGGGTGAACTTTGCGTCGGTGGAATACGCGTTGAAGCCCACATAGCGCCAGTAACGGGCACCGCCTCCAGCTCCTGCGAAGCGTGCGCTGAAGTCAATTCCCTTCCAGGAGGCCTCGAGGTTGAATCCGTAGAAGAACTTGGGTGTCTGGGAAACGCCCTGGAAAGTGTAGTCGTTGGCGTCGCCGTAAACACCGTCTCCGTTAATGTCGGCATAGATGTAGTCGCCGTACCAGATGCCCTTCTTGCCTATGGTCTTGTTGGGCAGGAAAGTATTACCTGCCTTCACCATGGCCTCGAGCCATGCCATGTCTTCGGGGGTTCGTATCATACCGTCCTCAGGACCGCCGGCAGGGTTGACGGAGCCGTCGGGGAAGAAGTAGGTCCCGTTGCCGTTGTAAACGCTGGCGACGAAGTATTCGTTGATGAGTTTACCCTCCAGGGTGCGGCGTGCGGCATCTACTACGGTCGTCACGTCTCCGATGTTGGTCTGATAGGTCCTTATGCCGTTGTCGTCGGCAACCCATCCGGCTTCGAGCGGGCCATTGTACTTGCTCACTACGTTCCAGTTGCGGGTAAAGTTGCCGCTGATGCCGTAGTGGAAACCGTTGACTGTATCCTGCCAGCCGAGGGTGATTTCGACACCTTTGTTAGTGACTTCGCAGAGGTTCTGATAAGGGGCGCTCTTGTTGCCTATCGTCGCAAAAACGGGTGCGCGGTACAGGATGTCGCCGGTGACGCGGTTGTACCAGTCGGCCTCGAGTGTCAGCCGGTTGCGGAAGGTGGCGAATTCAATGCCGAGGTCGGTTGAGGTCGTCGTCTCCCAGCGCAGCAGGTCGTTGGAAAGGGATGCAACTGTACCGGCACTCAGCTTGCCTCCGAATGGATAAGTGTATCCCGAAGCATAAGTGGACATATAGTCGTAATTGCCGATGGAGTTGTTTCCGAGGCGGCCCCAAGATGCACGGAGCTTGAGATTGTCGATTCCGCTGCCCTTCATCCAGTCTTCTTCGCTGACTCGCCAGCCGAGGGAGAACGAAGGAAAGAGTCCCCAGCGGCTTCTGGAAGCGAAGCGGGAGGATCCGTCGTAGCGGAGGTTGACTTCAGCAAGATATTTGGAAGCGTAAGCATAGGTTAGACGGCCGAAGAAGGATGCTGAAGCCCAGCTTTCCTGCGAACCGGTTATTGCCGAAGGATTCAGCACGTTTTCAAATTCGTCGAGTACGTCGTTCTCGAAACCGGTCTTGGATGAGACATAGCTCTGCTGGTTGACTTCGTAAGCCTCGAATCCGGCGAGGGCGCCGAGTTCATGCTTGCCGAAGGTCTTGTTCCAGCTGAAGCTGGTCTGGAACGTCCAGCGGGAGGTGTGCGCCTGGGTATAGGTCAGGGTGAGCTTGCTCAGGTCGTCATAGAAATACGCCCAGCTGTCGCGGCTGAACGAGTAGGCGTCGCCGGTTGTGGGGTGCTGCTTCTTTAGCGATTCGGTGAGGGTATAGCCGAACGAAGCGTTGTACTTGATGCTGAAGGGCAGGTAGATGTTGATGTAGGGGTTTGCGCTGATGTAGTGCGACGTTACGTTGCCCTTGTAGCGATAGAAGAAGTACAGGTTGTTGCGGGACTCTGCACTCTGCTCAGGATTCTCCATCCAGCCGTATTTCCCGTCATAATAAGGGTAGATTCCCGGAACGCCTCGCGACAACAGTGTCATGGAACCGGCGACATCGCTGAGGGTCCTGTCGTTGCGGTAACCGAAGATTCTTGCACCGACCTCCAGCCAGTTGTTGAGCTTCGACGACACGTTGGTGCGGAAGGTCGCCCTTTTGTTGCTGGTGTTGGCGATTACGCCCGGATTGTCCATCCAGGATGCGGAGATAAGGAACTTGGTCTGCTTGGTTGCGCCTGATGCAGATACGGAATGTTTCTGGTAGATACCTGGCTCGAACATGGCTTTCATCCAGTCTGTATTTGGATATGCCACATAGTTGGGATAGCCGGAATCAGAGATGCCGTTGGGATCCTTTGCCTTCTCGCGCCAAAGGTCGATCATGGTCTGGCTGAAAGGCTGGGCCTTGTCCACCTGCCATGCGGACTCGTTGATGATTTCCATATAGTCGGCATAATCGGAGATGACGCCGAAGTAATGTTCAGGCTCCTGATAGGCTGCCATTCCGGTATATTCGATGCTGAATCTGCCTTCCTTGGCTTCCCTGGTGGTAATGAGTACGACGCCGTTAGCGCCCCTGTTGCCATAGATGGCACAGGAAGCAGCATCCTTGAGTACGCTTATGGAAGCGATGTCCTGCGGGTTGACGTTGTTGATTGTACCCTCGAAACCGTCCACGATTACGAGAGGAGCCGCATTGTTGAGGGTGCCGACGCCACGGATTCGCATGTAAGCGTCTTCTGCACCAGGCATACCCGATGTCTGTGCGACATAAAGACCTGCGGAAGTTCCGGCCAGCATTGACTCGGTGGTTGTCGCAGGACGGGATTCCGAGAGCTTGGAATAATCCACGGTTGCAACGGCTCCGGTGACGTTTACGCGCCTTTGGGTACCATATCCTACGACTACGACCTCATCGAGCTGGGAGGTGTCAGGGTCGAGTGAGACATCTATTCTCGAGCCGCTGACTTTCACCGACTTAGTGGCGTAGCCGAGGAAACTCACTTCGAGAGTGGCTCCCTGGGGTGCCTGGATTTCATATTGTCCGTCCAGGTTGGTAACGACTCCGTTGCCGGTACCCGGAATGACCACGGAAGCTCCGGGAAGAGGCTCGCCGGCCTCGTCCCGGATGATTCCGGTAACTTTATTCTGGGCAAATGCAGCTATTGCAACAAATGCCAGCAATATGGTTGTAAGTATTCGCTTGCTCATAGTTATTCCTTTTACCATTCTACAGATAACGCAGTGGTTTTACCGCTCTTGTTCACGAATGCGAACAGGAAGGCGCCCAGATCGCGGGCCGCGAATTCCTCTTCTGACATGTAACGGCACTCGGTGGAGTACGTTGCGGAAGGGAAGCATACGTAATGCCCGTCGGCGACCTTGAGGTGGATGCGGATATGGCCGCTCTTTATGGCATTCTCGAGGGTGAACTGCACCTTGTAGGTAATGCCTTCGAACGAGCCGTCACGGTTGCCGTGCTCAATCATCAGCGTGCAGTCCTTGGTGAACTGGCCGTCGGGGGAGGTGAAGGTCTCGCGGTTGCACTTCCACTCCTCTCCGTCAAGATATTCCACATCCCAG